>NZ_JBVCPV010000221.1:0-4219 GCF_057456495.1 Lishizhenia sp.
GCAAACAGTTTTTCTTGCATGCTGGCTTGAGCAATTTCTGCGGTCATTTGTTGGGCATTGAAATTACTAGGGTCGAGTAAATCTATAAAAACTGTTTCTCTTAAGATAAAGAGCCCTGTTCCAATAATAATGCTCCATAAAATGAACTGTAACAGTGCCGAAATTCCAATACCTATAACCTTACCAACGAGTAATTGTCGGGCACTGGCTGAAGCTAAAATTACTTCCACGATGCGGTTAGATTTTTCTTTGGATACGCTTCGTAAAATCGTCATTCCAAACAGGAAAATGAACAAAATAATGATGAGTCCGAAGAAGTAACCCGCCCAGGCAGAAAGTTTAGAATCTGTATTTTTTGGGTCGTAGACGTTAAAGAAATGAAACTGCATGGGTTGTTTGATCTCCCTGAATTTCTGAACACTTAACTGTGTGAATTCTTTTACCAATATTTCTTCAAACCTTCGTTCTACTTGATATTGAATTTTTGATTTTACACGTTCTGAGGGTGTTTCCCTATACATCACTTTGATGTGTTTGTTAGAAAGCACCTTCTCATTTAATTCTACACCTATATCGAAGGGTTTGTATTCTTCGTATTTTGCAAATTCTTCAAAATCTACGTAGGTATTGGTGAAACTGTATTTAATGTTAGGATCTTCTTTGGGCATAATTTTTCCCGACATAATTTCTTGGGGATCCATGATCAAAACATTCAGTACTTTCTTTTCACTTCCGCCCAACGCGAATAACAAGTAGGTGAGACCTAATACCAATATAGGACCTAACAAGGCCATTAAAACGAAGGATCTAGATTTTACACGTTCCTTCAATTCTCTCATTGCAATTAACCAACTATGCTTCATCTGACGTGTTTTGAGGTCCGTTTACTTCTTTTATAAATACATCTTCCATACTTGGTAGAATTTCTTCGGCTTTTTCAATTTTAACATGGGGAATGAGCGTTGCTAGAAGATCGTTGAATTCATTTTCTCCACGCATTTTTAAACGCACAATAAATCTATTGTCCGCAAGTACTTCTTTGTCTACAATTTCATAACCTGTCCAAAGTGCATTGGCAAAAGCTATCATGTTCCCTTGGAATTGAATAGAGAAAATTCCTTCTTTCTTGTCTTCTCTAAGCGTTGTAATATTTCCTTCTAATTTCTTTTCTCCTTGATGTAAGATCATACCTCTGTCACAAATTTCCTCCACACTTTTCATGTTGTGCGTTGAGAGAATAATGCTTTTCCCATCCGCACGCATTTGTTTCAATTCTTTACGAATTAACTCTATGTTGATAGGATCAAATCCACTAAAAGGTTCATCCAAAATTAGTAAATGAGGTTTGTGCAACACGGTACATATGAATTGTACTTTTTGTGCCATTCCTTTCGAAAGTTCTTCAATTCTTTTGTGTTTCCAAGCTTCAATCTCAAACTTTTCTAACCAGTAGCGCAGACTTTCTTTTGCATCTGTTTTACTCAAGCCTCGCAGTCTACCTAGAAATACAGCATGCTCTTCCACGGTCATACTTTTATACAAACCGCGTTCTTCGGGTAAATACCCAATTTCATTCAAATGTTTGGTGGATAATATTTGTCCTTTGAAACTGATAAAACCTTTGTCTTGTTGGATAATTTTATTGATGATACGGATAAGGGTAGATTTACCTGCACCGTTAGGACCGAGGAGTCCGTAAATTTCACCTTCTTTCACCTTCAGACTGATATCGGAAACCGCTCTTTTACGGTAAAAGGATTTGTATATACTATCGAGTTCTAACATAAACATTGGATGAGCTGATAAATATAATGATTTCGATGTAGGAGTGCGTTTTGAATTGTCTTCTAAGCGATAAAAATTCACCCAAGGTTAAAATATTTCATTACATATATTACCCGGGTAACTAAATAATGTTATTTTTGCCTAAATAAAAAAATCAAAGAAGACTATGAAAAAGTTTTATGTTGCTGCATTTGCCTTTGCAGCTTTAGCTACTACAGCTTGTACAAGTGAAGGAGAAAAAGTAGAAGAAACGGCTGCAGATGCTGTTGAAACTCCAGTTGTTGAAGAAGTTACTTACAACTTAGACGCTGAAGCTACAACTTTGAACTGGACAGGTTCATGGGTAAAAGAAGGTGAAATCCAAAGAAGTCACAATGGAGCAATTAAAGTATCTGAAGGATCTTTAACTATGAAAGGTGAAGAGTTTGTTTCAGGATCTTTTAAAGTAGATATGACGTCTATCTCTAACAGTGATGTTGAGGACGCAGAGAAGAATGGAAACTTAGTAGGTCACTTATCTGACTCTACGTTCTTTAACGTCCCAGAATTCCCTGCAACAGACGTAAAAGTAAACTCTTTCTCAGGAGATGTAATGAACATTACTATCACTGCAGTAGGACAAGAATTTACACAAGACATCAACGTTAGTACAACTGATGCTGAAGGAACAATGACATTAGAGAGTTCTTTCGCAGTTGATTTCGGAGATGCATTACCATACACAAATCCAGAAGATAAAACTAACGGGCACGTGTCATCAGAAGTAGCATTCGATTTAAAATTGGTTTTAAATAAATAAGCTGGTTTTTGTTTACATAAGAAGGGTGGACCTTAGGTTCACCCTTTTTTAATGCTTGAAAACAAAAGGCTTGTGGTGGTGACTTTATTTTATCTTAAAATAAATCTCAAAGATTAGTAATCTATTAAAAGAATTTACTATTTTTGCAATCGCAATTCGCAAACGCCTAGGTGGCGGAATTGGTAGACGCGCTGGATTCAAAATCCAGTTCTTTCGGGAGTGTGGGTTCGATTCCCACCCTAGGTACACTTTACTAAAACCCTCTCATTTTGAGAGGGTTTTGTTGTTTTTGAGGGTTTGTTATCGATCTCAAAAAGCTTAAAAATAATTTTGTCTAATTATTTGGAATCCCTTAAATTGACTTCATATTAACTAAGTGATGCCTAACAATGAAAAAATCTTTTTTCTTTTTAGTGATTGCCCAAATATTCTTTTCAGCTTTTGGACAAAATTTAGTGCCTAATCCGAGTTTTGAGGAACATGATAGTTGTCCTCAATATTTGGGTGATTTTTTTGTGAAAGATTGGTATAGCCCAACTTTGGGGTCACCCGATTATTTTAATGATTGCTCCACTCTGGAAATGGGGGTTCCTTACAACATATTGGGGAACCAAGAAGCATCTGATGGTTCTGCTTATGTTGGATTTCATTTAAGTGATTTTAGCGGAACGAACGTTAGAGAATACATTCAAGTAAAGTTAAACGAACAATTGATAAAAGATGAATTTTACACCGTGAGTTTGAATATTTCTTTAGCCGATAGTTGTGATTTTGCTTGTAATAATTTTGCGGCATATTTATCAGTAGATAGTCTTACTTCATCTGATTGGTTGAATTTAAATGTTATACCTCAAATTAATTTTAATTCACAATCGATCATTTCTGAAGATAGTTCGTGGGTATTATTGATAGACACACTTTTGGCACAAGGAGGCGAGAAATTTTTAACCATAGGAGTTTTTGCAAATGATATCTCTATGGACTGGATGAAAATTAAAGATTACAATTATTTTTCAGCTCCCTATTATTTTTTGGACAATGTTAATGTTTCATTATTAAGTACATGTGATGAATTTAAGTCCGATTATCCCAATGTTTTTACTCCTAATAACGATGGTAAAAATGATTTTTGGAATCCAAATGGTGATATATCAGAATTAGAAGCTATATATGTTCTGAACAGGTGGGGGAATACCGTAGTTAAATTATCTGAAGAGAATGGATTTAGTTGGGATGGTAAGGATGAAAATAAGAAAGTTGTCTGTTCAGGGGTCTATTATATTGTAGAGGAAAGGGAAGGTTGTCCTTTGAAAAATGTAGGTGTAATTCATTTAATTAAGTAGTTTGTGTATTTAACTTGTTTACAGTTTTGTTTTGAATCTTATTTATTGAAGTATTGGTGGGAATTAACCATCTCTATACCACGCAAAGCAGAAAATTTTGTCCAAATTCCTCAATTAATTTAAGGTCATCAGTGATGGAAAAGTTCGATAAATGTTGCGTTTCGGGTACACTTTACTAAAACCCTCTCATTTTGAGAGGGTTTTGTTGTTTTTGAGGGTGTATTTTAGAGTTTTATTTTTCATTTTTCCGTGACAATTTCCCCGTTATCAAGGAATTGAATTACTAATGAAC
>NZ_JBVCPV010000222.1:0-4205 GCF_057456495.1 Lishizhenia sp.
ATTTCCCTCAACAACTATGCGACCGCCTAAAACTTTCTGGAATTGTATATGAACGTCAAGGTTACGCTTCTTCTTCACCTTTAACAGAAAAGAGAAATGATGATTACTTGGAGCGCTATGCTTTGGACGAACTCCCGAAGTTTTTAGATGCTGTTTTAGAAGAAAAGCAAAAAGCAATTTTAATAGGACATTCAGATGGTGGGAGCATTGCTCTGTTATATGCGCAAAAATACAATGAGCGTTTAAAGGCCGTGGTAACAATGGCTGCTCATGTAATCAATGAGCCCGAAACTTTAGCAGGAATACAACCTGCTGTAGAAGCCTACGAGAAAGGTAAATTAGATGGTTTAAAAAAATACCACGGAGATAAAACGAATGATCTCTTTTACGCCTGGGCCAATACCTGGAATGCTCCTTTCTTTAAGGATTGGAATATATGTAAGAAGATAGACAAAGTTGTAGTTGATGCATTAATTATTCAAGGAAAGATGGATCAATATGGAACAGAACAACAAGTTGATTTAATTTTAGACCATATTCAAAGTAGCAAGAAGGAAAAACTGATGTTAGACGACTGTGGGCACCATCCACATTTGGAACAAAAGCAAGAGGTTATTACTGCTATATATAATTTTATTATCGATTAATGGAAAATATTTTACGTGCTCAAAAAAGTTACAGGTATTATGTAGAAGGAAATCCTGCCACCGCAAAACACTTGATTTTCATCTTGCATGGCTATGGACAACTTTCTAAATTTTTCATCCGTAAATTTCAAACATTGGTTGATGAGGACACAGCTATAATAGCACCCGAAGGGATGCACCGTTTTTACTTAAAAGGAAGTAGCGGTCGTGTGGGTGCGAGTTGGATGACCAAAGAAGCGCGTGAAGACGATATCGCTGACAATCTCATTTTTTTAGATGATGTTTACAACAATGTAAAAGCTTCGCACAATCAAAAACTGACATTACTCGGTTTTTCTCAAGGCGGGGCCACAGCGGCACGATGGCACCAAATGGGACAGGTTAAGTTTAACAACTTTGTTCTTTGGGCTAGTGTTTTCCCTCCAGACTTAAAAGGTTTAGAACAAGATTCATCGTTCGCTAATTCAAACAACTTTTTCCTCGTTGGAGACAATGATGAATTTTTAGATGTAGAAAAAATTGAAGCGGTTAAAAGTGATTTTGAGGATAAATTATTAAACTTTACTTTTATTCACTTTGAAGGAGATCATAATATTTTCCCTTCTCCCTTGAACGAATTAAAAAAACAACTATGATATATAGAATTCTCCTCATTGCAACACTTCTATTTTCAATGAACTATACTGTTGCACAAGAAGACAGTCGTCCAGAAATTGGTTTTGACTTGGCCATGGGATTCTCTAAAAATGGCGGAAACTTTGGTATTGGTCCAAAATATAAATTTGCAGCGATGAACCCTTCTATTGCTTGGGGACCTTCTTTGCGCTTTCAACATGTTTGGGCAAATAATTTTCAAACGGGTCAAAGCACATCTTACACGATTTATGGTGGTGGAGCATTCTTACACTACCGTATAGAAAACATCATTTACCTTGGAGCTGAAGTGGAGTTTCTGCATACACCGATCAACTTTACCTTTGTATCTTCTCCTTCGTGGGTACCTACAGCCTTTGTTGGAGGTGGACTATCAAAATCATGGGATTTCTTCCGTATCAATGCAGGATTAATGTACGATGTAATCAACCACAATAATTCACCTTTCAGAAGCTCTTATTTCTTATCGAAAACAGACGGTTCTGGAAACAAAGCATTACTTCCATTGATCTATAGATTCTCCTTCTTTTTTGAAATATAGAAGATTAAAAAATTCATATCAATAAAAAATCCCAATCTGTTTAGACTGGGATTTTTTTATTTCTTTTCTTCTTAAACGGCTTTCAATTCCTCTCCTACAAATTTCGCAATCTCCGATAGGTAGTTATCCGAGAAATCAAATTTAACACCAGCTGTTTCATAGATTTCAGGAATACTCTTGGTGTAGCCTAATTTCAGCGCTTCTTTGTAATTGGCAACAGCCTTCGCCAAATCCGCCTTACTATTTTTCCAAACACCTAATGCTCCTAATTGAGCAAATGCATATTCGATGTAATAAAAAGGTACTTCAAACAAATGCAATTGACGTTGCCAACTTGTCGCTTTTGCAGTTTCATATCCTTCCCATTCTACCAAACCAGTGCCATACTCCTTGCTAATACGCAGCCAAGCCTCTGCTCTATCTTGAGTTGTATGTGTTGGGTTTTCGTATATCCAATGTTGGTATTCATCTATGGTTGCTATCCATGGTAAAATCTTGAGAATGGTTTCCAACTGATCGCGTTTAGCACGTTTTAAATCCTCTTCATCCTTGTAGAATTCATCCCAATGATCCATAGTCAATAACTCCATAGACATAGAAGCTAATTCAGCCACCTCAGAGGGTAGACTTTTGAATCCTGTTAATTCTAAATCTCTACTTAAAAAAGAGTGCACTGCATGTCCACCTTCGTGAACCATAGTTACTAAATCTCTTTGGGCTCCCACTGCGTTCATAAAAATGAAAGGAACACCTATTTCGTACAACGGATAATTATATCCTCCTGGTGATTTTCCTTCTTTAGATTCTAAATCCAAATGTTTCATTTTATCCATGGTAGCTATACAATCTGCAAAATAAGCATCTATCTTCCCCATTGCTGCAATGGATTTTTGCAGTAATGCTTCTCCGCCTTCGAAAGGTTTTAGCGCTTCCTTTCCACTCGGGTCTACCTCTGTATCATAAGGCCTGTATACATCTACCCCTAAATCTGCTTTATGTTTGGCTTGAATTTCTTTTACTAATGGAACAATGTGCTTTTTTATTGAAGCGTGAAAATCAAAACAATCTTCTTTCGTGTAGTCAAATCGCCCCATCGCTTGGAACTTATAATCTCTAAAATTATCAAAGCCCGCATTCAAAGCAACTTGATGACGTTTTGCAACTAACTTGCTGAACAATTCATCTAAAGCTGCTATATCCTCAGCTCTACGCTCCGTCATTAATTCATAAACTTCTTTGCGTACTGTCCTATCTTTATCTTTTAAGTAAGTAGCAGCTTTTTGCATGGTCAAAGTCTCCCCTTTATAACTTATCGTTTGTGCTGCAGAAATACTCCCAAATTGTTGACTCAACTCTGCAATTTCAGCTTGCAAGGCAACATTTTCTTCCCTGTATAACTCCAATGCAGTTCTTACGGAGCGAAAGTAAATATGGTAATCCTCTCCTTTAAAATCATCTACAAATTCAGATGCCATCAACTTACGATTCAACTGATCTTCAAAAGGTGCTAACTTGGGTTGAATTTGCGTAACAAACACCTTATAGGCTTCACTTAAAGATTCATCACGGGTATCAATTGTCATTCTTATGTAACGCCATGCAGCATCCTCTTCCAATACAGCATCCAGCTCAGACTTATCTTTGAGCCATTGCTCAACATCTGCCTTGGTTGCTAAATCTCGTTCTGTTAAATCTTCGAAATATGGTTTCACATCTTCCCAAGTATTGATGATTAAATCTTCCTTAACAAAATGTCTTTTTGGTTTATCTATATTCATGATGTGTCGTAATTATGTTTCCCAAAAATAGTAAACCCAAAGAGATAGATGGCCTTTCCTTCCCAGTGTATTCTTAGATTCTCCAAAATTGACAAATGTTAATCTTTCAACAGCTTTTTATCCTTTTTACAGCCGCAATCATTTTTTAAAATTGTGGCAAGTAAAAACAAGAAAGAAGCATGACGCATTTTTGGAAGAAAAAATCTAGTGAGGAAATAAAAGACATCGTCTTTACGGCTTTAGAAAAAAATACCAATTACGACAAAACTGGAGTTCTGGGTGTACCCGCATCCTACTTAGATGATGAGATATTTAATCAAGATGCTTCCTTCCTGAAAGATGCTCCTTTCATGTCTGTTTTAGTAAAAAATCCAAACCATATTGGATGTCACACCTTAGGAAACTCTGAATCTTTTTTCGCTGGAACACAGGAAATTGAAAAGGAGCTTATTGAGATTTGTGCGGTAGATATTCTGAAAGGAGAACGCCAAATTCAAGATAACGTCGAAATCGCATTACCATCAAAACAGTGGAAAAAACCGTTGAACAAGGTTTGGGAAGAGGTTTTCACTGAATTTAACATTG
>NZ_JBVCPV010000223.1:0-4173 GCF_057456495.1 Lishizhenia sp.
GATTTGATGATTTGAGGGATTTGTCTCTCGGCTCCGCTCGAGAACCCGTTTTCCTTTATTTGCTGGGGTTAGAGGGGTTATTTAAACAATTTAACCTTCTAGAAATCTAACTCTCTAGCATCTAACTTCTTAATTCTGAATTCTTAACTAGTACAGTCCTCCATTAAGGTTGAGGGTTTGACCTGTAATGAAGCTACCTTCTTCGGATAAAAGTAGTTCTAATGTTTTCGCGATTGTTGCAGGTTCTCCTAATTGATTCATGGGAACATTTTTAAGGATTTCAGCGCGTAATTCTTCAGGTACATCATCTATCATCCCTCTATTAAAATAACCTAACGCCAAGGCATTCACTGTAATGTTAAAGGTTGCCAATTCTTTACTCATGGTTTTTGTCATACCAATGAGTCCAGCCTTTGAAGCCGCATAGGCCGTGGTACCGATAAACCCCGTTTGGGCCACAACACTACTAATGTTAACAATACGTCCCCAATTGTGCTTACGCATCAATGGAATGGCATATTTACTCGTAAGGAAAGGCGCTTTGAGGTTAACATTCATTGTCGCATCAAAATCGTCTACAGATGTTTTCCAAGAGATGGCACTTTTAGAAATACCAGCATTATTGATGAGCATATCTA
Organism: Lishizhenia sp.; assembly: GCF_057456495.1. Classification (NCBI taxonomy): domain Bacteria; kingdom Pseudomonadati; phylum Bacteroidota; class Flavobacteriia; order Flavobacteriales; family Crocinitomicaceae; genus Lishizhenia; species Lishizhenia sp. The sequence goes on from NZ_JBVCPV010000223.1 coordinate 639, forward strand.
AACGACCGAATTTTTCTTCAATCTTGGCCATCATTCTTTTCACCTCATGTTCTTGGGTAAGGTCTGCCTGCGTTAATAGAACGTTTTCGTTCTCAATATTTAAAATGGGATTAGCATTAAAATGCAGCACTAATTTAATGTGACTTTGGGCTCTGAAATGTTCCGTTAAGGCCGTTCCTAATGCACCTGAGGCACCTGTTATTAATACTACTTTTTCTTCCATGCTTTTAAACTTTGTGCGAGTTTAAACCAAAAAGGAGAATTATCATAGTGATAAGCAAAATACTTTTGGTCTACTCCACCTAATTTATAATTGAAGGATTTCACGCTATCTACACGCGATCCACCAAAATCAAATATTTTATTTTCTGCCACCGCTTCTTCTCTTGCATTGTTGAGCAAAGCATACATGGCCCCTAACTTTTTCAAATCTTCAGAACTCGCACCTTTTAAATAAATGCGACGATTACCAAAATCCATCAAGAGCACACAAGCAGCTATCTTACCCGATACGCGAACGACATAACATTTTAAATGTTGCGCACCCGTTAAGTTCTCTGCCAAACGTGCAATAATTTCTACCTCATCCCCTTTGTAAAAATCTAACTTCTCCGCCAAGGTATTGGTAATAAATTCCAAATGTTCTGCTTTGTAATCTTCTACAACTATGCTATGGCCCGACTTCTCGAACTTTTTAAATTGTCGTTTCGCATTGGTAGATATTTTAGCGCCTTCCTCAAATTGTTGAAACACATAGATTTCAGAGGGAATCCATTCTGGAATTTCGCGCCTAAAGTTGACCATAGAACGCTTAAAATGCTTTTTTATTACCTCCTCTAATTCAGGTCTTCCAGCAGGAACATCTCCAATCACTTCTTGGTAACGGCTGAAGAAGGGTTGATACAGCGTTTTCAATCCCAAACGCACGGTATAGGGCAAAGCCACCCCCCAGTTTTCATCTTTTTTCCAATAGACAAACCAATTCTCTGCCGTGGCATCCAAGTATGTAGAAGTAGAAAAAATGCTTGCTCCGTGTAGCGCCACAAAATCATCCCAAGCCACCTTGTCGAGTCGCTCTGAACTAATCAGCATCGGGCAAATCTTTAAAGGTTAAAAACGCGTGTTTGTTTTGCATGGCTTGAATATAAGATTCTAATCGCTCAAATGAAAATAAGGTCATACTTTTTGGATGTCCTATCACCACTAGATCTGTTCTTCCTGATTTGGCAAACTTGCGCGTTGCACTTTTCAGTTTGGAAGCAAAGTATCCATCCATGCTAATATGATTCCAGGATGATTTGGTCAAGTGTTTTTGTTTACGACCGGGTTGAGCAATGAAATTTCCATCTCCCAGCATTTTGTGTCGCGAAGGTCTAATTCTCCCCCATCCATACAACTGCCAATAAAAGAAAGGGTGATATTTCATCCCCCCAATAGGAATCTCTGTGAAGTATCCTTCAGGATATTCGTGCGTTAATACACTTTGAAAATTATAGCGTCCTTTATTGGGTGCAGTCGTGAAATCAAAAGCATAGTGCTCTGAATGAAATTCACCACCTTGAAAAACAGTAGTATCATACTTAATACCTAACTCCTGAAAAGCTTTTTCAACTTTGGAGAAAGGTTGCAAACACCAACCTCCTGCTCTAAAGCTATTCACTTTTCTACCGATAAGTTCCTCTAATTTTTCTTTGTAACGCTTCACCAAAGGATAGATCTCCTCTTCTTCAAAATCATCTAATTTATAGTGCAAGTTCGTTACCATATTCCACCCTTCTGTAGTGTAAGAACAATCTTCCCAATGTGGATGAATATGTAATTGAACATCACTCCCCTCTGCTATAATTTGTCGCAATTGATCTACCACTTTTTGATAATCCTTTTGTAAGGAGGGATAATCATTTCTATACCGATCGCACGCTAAGAGGTAGCCCACATCCACAAAGTAGGTCATACCAACCCCATACTTCTTACTAATCTCTAGCAAACGCTGTGTTGGTTCCAAGATACATTTCTCCACACTACCTGTAGGGTTTCCAAAGAAAAGTTCATAGTCGAGGGTCAGAAAAATGTTCATGCCGACTAAGATAGGACTTTTAGAGATTTAGACGCTTAGACGGTTAGATTTTTAGACGGTTAGACCGTTAGACTTTTAGATTTTTAGAAGGATCTTCGGTGGGTTGGCCTTCGAGACTTCCACTACGTGGAACCTCAGGCCGCCTATTAATTCACAAATTAAAATTTAAAATTCAAAAAAAGGTTATACCGAGGCCTGAGGTCCGAGGTACGAGTTGTCTCGAAGGCCGTAAACTAGAAGAATTAGCCGTCTCGAAGGCCGATAGATAGTTCAAAGATCTCTGTATGCTTTCGCTAATTCCGGTAAGTCCTTATGCTTTCCATTTACAAGCGCTTCCTTCTTTTTACGGGACCATTTTTGGATTTGTTTTTCTCGGTTGTATGCAAGATAGACATGAGGATAATATTCGAAATACTGGAGTTTTACTGGAAGTCGTTTTTTGGTGTGATTTGCTCCATCTTCGCTTTGATGTTGCCGAAACTCAGGACGCAGTGTAACGGTTAAAATTTGAATGTACTGAACATACCGAGGCCTGAGGGGTGAGGTACGAACCGTCTCGAAGGCCGACAAATTTGAGGGAAACTAAAGCCTGTGGGGCAAGGTCAGAACAGTAACAAAAAACTAATGACATGAAGAAAGAATATGAATACTTACCCAAAACCAATCAAACAGGGATAGGATGGAAAACCCGCAGGGGCTTTTGTGCTTGAAACTTATTGGAAAAGAAGCGACCTTGGAAGCTTCTGAGACTATGTAGTTGAAATGCAAATAGTACCGAGGATTTGGAAGGATAGCCCGGCCGTTTGCCACTTCTATCCTACTTATAAATCTGCAATCGTCTTGTTCTCCACTACGTTGAGGATGCTATCTCTTACTTCGACCATGGCTTTGTTGAGTTTACAGGTTTCCTCCGAATCGCAATCGTCGCACTTTTCGTAATAATTCAAACTCACGCAGGGAAGCCAAGCAATTGGTCCTTCCAAGGCTCTATACACTTTGGCCAAAGAGATTTCGTTGGCTGGTTTCATGAGATAATATCCTCCCCCTTTTCCTTTTTTAGACGAAAGGATTCCTTGTTTTTTAAGGTCGAGCAAAATAGACTCTAAAAATTTGAGGGAAATATTTTGGGTACTGGCGATTTCTGAAATCAAAACGGGTTTGCCTTTTTCTTGTTGAGACAAGTAGCTCAGTGCTTTTAAGCCGTATTTGGTTTTCTTAGAAATCATGAAGTAAAAGTAGAGATTTTTTGAAAATTGGGGTTGGTTTGGGGCAATTTTTTCAACTTCTGCTTGAGTATCCGCTATTCTTCCGAAATTGAAAAAATAAACTTTTGAATTCTTTACTCATTTTAATTCGCTGTCACAAAGCGGCATTAATATTAAGTTTTCAGTACATTTAATACCGAAGGAACGTGGTTGTAAGTTTCAATATGATAAAGCTTCGGAAAGAAAGCGGATA
>NZ_JBVCPV010000224.1:0-4121 GCF_057456495.1 Lishizhenia sp.
AAAGTCCATATCACCTAAGTGATCTTCGTCTCCTAAGATATCAGATAATACTGCGAAATCTCCCTCTTTGTTGATGATCAATCCCATTGCGATACCTGATACTGGCGACTTCATTTGGATACCACCGTCCATCAACGCTAATGTTGAAGCACAAACTGTAGCCATAGATGAAGAACCGTTAGATTCCAAAATCTCAGATACCAAACGAATTGTGTAAGGGTTGTCTTCTGGTAGCATAGGCTTAATCGCTCTCCATGCTAAGTTACCGTGACCAATCTCTCTACGAGATACACCTCTAATAGGACGTGCTTCTCCAGTTGAGAATGGAGGGAAGTTGTAGTGCAACATGAAGTTTTCAGTTCCTCTGAATGTTGCTCCATCTAACATTTGCTCATCTAACTTACCACCTAAAGTTAAAGTAGTTAACGATTGTGTTTCACCTCTTGTAAAGATAGCAGAACCGTGTGTCATTGGTAAGTAATCAACCTCACACCAGATAGGTCTGATTTCTTCAAACTTACGTCCATCTAAACGGATACGCTCTTTTAAGATAACGTAACGAACTGCTTCTTTCATTGCTTTCTTGAAGTAAACTCCAATTAAAGCTCCGTATTCTTCTTGCTCTTCTTCTGTGAATTGAGCAGTGATTTCTTCTTTAATAGCACCGAATAACTCAGCTCTTTTCGCTTTGTCAGCCAATCCTTGTCTTGCAACATCCGCACATTTGTCGTACGCCATTTCGTGGATACGCTTCTCTAATGCTTCATCGTGCGTTTCGTGAGAGTACTCTCTTTTAGGAGAAGAAGTAGGAACTTCTGCAGCTAATTCCAATTGGAATGCACATTGTTCTTTAATTGCTTCGTGACCTAATTTGATTACTTCGATCATATCTTCTTCAGAGGCTTCTTGCATTTCACCCTCTAACATTACGATATCTTTCTCAGTACCTGCTAACATAATATCCATGTCAGCTTTCTCCATTTCCTCTTTCGTAGGGTTGATGATGTATTCACCTTCAACACGTGCAACTCTTACCTCAGACATTGGACCGTTGAAAGGAATGTCAGAAACTGCTAAACAAGCTGAAGCTGCGAATCCAGCCAATGCATCTGGTTGGTTAACACCATCGTAAGAAATCAATTGAATCATCAATTGTGTATCTGCGTGGTAATCTTCTGGGAACAACGGACGCAATGCACGGTCAACTAAACGCATAACCAATACTTCGCTATCTGTAGGACGTGCTTCACGTCTTAAGAATCCTCCAGGAATTTTACCTGCAGCTGCAAATTTTTCTCTGTAATCAACAGTTAAAGGAAGGAAGTCAACTCCTTCTTTAGCTTCTTTTGCTGATACAACTGTTGCTAACAACATTGTATCTCCCATTCGTAACACTACTGATCCATCGGCCTGTTTTGCCAACTTTCCTGTTTCGATGGAAATCTCTTTTCCACCTGTAGTGATGGTCTTTTTTATTCCTATATTCATATCTATGTATTACATATTCACACAGTTACACTGCGACTAGCACGTTTTATAATGCTAGGTTTTTTATAAAAAAAGGGCAGTCGAACTGAATCGATTGCCCCCTCTTTAATACGTTTCGTCTTCTAAAATAAGAAAACTTTGTAGAATTATCTTCTTAATCCTAATTCCTTAACAATAGCACGGTAACGAGCGATGTCTTTCTTCTTTAAGTAATCTAAAAGACTTCTTCTTTTACCAACTAATAACTGAAGAGCACGTTGTGTAGCGTAATCTTTACGGTTCTTTTTCAAGTGTCCAGTTAAGTGACTAATTCTGTAAGTGAACAAAGCGATTTGTCCCTCTGCAGAACCTGTGTCTGCTCCTGATTTTCCGTGTTTTGCGAAAATCTCTTGTTTTTTTTCTGGTGCTAAATACATTCCAATATTGTTTAATGATTTTTATGTATACGCCTAATTGCGTGGGGCAAAGATAGTTTATTTTTTAGGATTGAAAATTTTTTAAGATGTTTTCTTTCTGAAAATCTGCAGTTATAGGAGCTTTCTATAAAGGTAAATGTAAAAGTAGCACTCTCCACGGGATAGAATCGCGCGGAAGCGTGTTACTTTTTTTTGGGTCTGCATTTAAAGTATAAACCAAAGGTACAAAGCCATGAATTGCAGCGATAAAATTCTGATTTGTTTGTTTTGCTGTGCTTTGTACCTTTTCAAGTTTCCACTGTAAAGAATCAAAGAGTCAATGTTTTACCTTTATAAATGAACTATGAAATCAATATTGCTTATCATTTTTAGTTTCTATACATTTTTTAGTTTTTCTCAGCTAGGATTATCAAATGCAACAGTGTTTGAAGTAGATGAAGTTGAGACAGCTACAATTTTGTTACCCACTGAACCTGTTGACTCTTGTTTGTCTAAAAAATTAGGAAGAGATATCGTTTATATTTCGAAGGATGTAAAAGGTAAGGATTATGTAAGGATAGGAATCCAGAATTCTTTTATCGGTGCCTTACACGTGTCTTATGCAGAACATAGGCCCTTTGTTTTAACTCCAGAGTCTTTTTGGCTCTGTGTGTTGCAGGGGGTAAATCATAAACGATCATCTACTACTGATGATGCTCCGAACAAGAAGGATATGTTGGTGAGATACGATGATGTGGCATTGGATGATGATGCGAGTTGGAGTTCGGTACTCAAGGGGTTTGAAACTTCTTTGAAGAAGGAATTGACCTCGACAGAACTTGATTTTTATATCCCTCAATTTTCCAATACTTCAGCGGACGAACATAATGTTTTCGTAATCACTCAAATGGAAGGGGTGAGTCACGTTTATAATTACCAATTAATTTCGGGATGTGGAATTCCTAAAATTTACCTCAGAGGAAGTCTCGAAGATTGGTATTGGATTCAAAAGAATTTAGACAAACTGAAAGAGTATGGATTACAAGAATGGGCTGAAGTTTTAAAACCAATAGTGAAAGAGGTGATTGCAGCTAAAAAAGGAAATGCTCGTCGAGAGTTTTGGAGAGAAATGTATAAAACTGAAGAAGTGTATATGAACTTGTACATCTCTGGATGGGTGCTAAAACTATTTCCTTTTATAGAGAAGAGTATTTATCGAAGGAATGGTGATGATTCTCGTGTAATAGATACGCTCGTAGAAAACCCTTACATGAAGAATCGTGATTATTTAGGGTCTGATTTAACCATAGATGATATACCCATGGGGAGTTCGACAGTAGAAATAGAATGGGAAGATAGGTTCAATAACAAGAAGTCAATCAAAAAAATAATTGGTGGTTTTTTATTGGTTTATCAACATCATAATATGGCGTTAGAGCCCGTGATAACTTGGTGTGTTACTGGTAATGATAGGTTTGAAAGACGTAATTTGCATTACATGATAGATTCATGGGATCACGAATACAAGAACAAAGAATATTGGTCGCATCAAATCTATAGAAAGCCAATAACGAAAGCAACAGTTATTTATTCAGAAATTAGTAAGGAAGAAGAGGGCTTGCCAAATGAGGTGTTGTTAAAACAAAGAATAGAGAAAAGAGCGCTTAAGAATGGTATTGATTTGAAAGGGGTAAATGTTGCGTTAATCGTGTTGTCTAACGGAACATTATATAAAGTGATTTTCGATGGAAGAAAGTTAGCGAAGAAGAGTGAAGTTTTGTTGACGAATTATATAATGGATGAGTTTTCGGATTGGACTCCTGCTACTTCTAATCAGTTTCCTAGAGGTACTTGGAGGGGGATGCACGGTAGTGATGCTGGAGAGGTTGAGCCCTTTAGGGTGAATAGTCGAGTTGACTTAGCGTTTTAATCTTTCCAAAAAGGATAGCAGCGGCACGGGCTGAGCTTCTGGCGTGATGAACTTGAGGTGTTGGGGCGACAGCGAGAGCCACAAAAGCCCTTAGTGTAATAGCCGAGTAGGGCAGTTTGTACAGCGAATAGCCTGGTTTTACCATCCCGTAGGGTGGTGGAATTTGGCCTAATGAATTCAAAAATCATTTCTCCACTTCGCTCGAGAACCTTTTAAAACTTCTCTTTGTTAAAAGATATTCAGCAAACGTATAACTCAATATTTATTCAAAAACCAGGGTGTAAAATTCAAAAAGCGGTTTCGGGAAA
>NZ_JBVCPV010000225.1:0-4101 GCF_057456495.1 Lishizhenia sp.
ATACAAGCCACAAGCTGCCGAACTCATAGGAGTTGTCACCTCGATATATTTCACTTTTGCCCCTTTAATGGACTCCTTTACCTTAAAACGAATTGAAATTAAATTCTTCTCTAGAAGAGTATCTACTTCAACGGCTTTTCCAATAAATATATCTGTTGACTGACTATAAGCTTCCTCTGTTAACTTACCTAGTTTCATACAGCTACAAGCCATTACTTGGATACTTACGAATATCCCCACTCCTATTGCTAGTAATTTCTTCATGTTATACAATTTCCTTTAATGTTTCAAGACCAATACCTCTTGACCCTTTTAATAATATTAGTCTGTTCTCCACTGCCTGACTCTGTAAATATTCACTCGCTTCTTCTTTGGTAGCAAAGGCCACTAAGTTCTTTTCTAAAGAAGCATAAATCGGTCCAACAAAATAAGCTTTAAGTTCAAGCTCATTTACTAAGTCAACAATCTTTTGATGCTCATCAATACTTTCGTCTCCTAGTTCTAGCATATCCCCTAATACAACTAGTTTTTCTTTGTCCTTAGCCTGCATTTTGGCAAAACTCAACAACGCAGAACTTACACTGCTCGGGTTAGCATTATAGGCATCAAGTATCAATGTATTTTGTTTGTCTGTTTGAACTACTTGGGATCTGTTATTACTTGGGATGTAATTCATCAACGCAGACTGTATGCCGCTGTCTGAAACACCAAAGTAATGTCCCACTGCTGCCGCACACAAAAGATTAAGGTAATTGTACTCACCAATAATCCTTGTTTTTATTAACGGTGATGTGTACGCGTCATAACTGTATTTCATTTCTACAAAAGGTGTGAGCGCAAGTAATTCACCCTTAACATCTCCTCCATTGTAAAAAATACATTTCAAATCTTTGGGCAGGTTTTCCTTCAATACTTCATTCTCGTAATCACAGAACAAAACACTTTCAGCTGAAGCATTATCCGCAATATACCTGTACATCTCTGTCTTTGTTCTAATCACTCCTTCTAGAGAACCAAAGCCTTCTAAATGCGCTCTACCCACATTGCTTATAATTCCAAAATCTGGCGCTGCAATACTGCACAATTCTTGAATATCACCGGGTTTATTGGCCCCCATTTCTATCACTGCAAACTCATGATGTTCTCGCAGTTTTAAAAGTGTTAAGGGTACACCAATATGATTATTCAAATTCCCCTCTGTTGCAAGTGTATTGTATTTTTGAGACAAGGTAGTATTGATCAATTCTTTGGTAGTAGTTTTACCATTAGACCCAGTAATCCCAAGCACAGGTATTCCCATTTTCTTTCTATGGTAATTGGCCAAAGCTTGTAAAAATTGAAGTCCATCCTCTACCCATAGAATATCCTCTCCATTGGCAAATTCAACTTCGTCTACAATCGCATATTTGGCACCGTTTTCTATTGCTTGAACGGCATAATTATTACCATTAAAATTTTCACCTTTTAGAGCAATATACATCACTCCTTCCTCTAACTTTCTTGTGTCTATACTTACTCCTTTGCACGTATAGAATAGTTCAAACAATTTTTCCATAGCATAAAAAAGCCCCGACACTCTAATGCCAGGGCTTATTAATTTTATTTTAAATTACTTCTGATCTTGGTAACCTAATCCAACTGGAGAACCAACTCTATCCATTGCACATCTAAATCCAATGTAATCTGTTGCTTGTCCCTCGTCTAAGAATCTTCTGTTACCACCTACTAACCAGTAAGCTCTATCTCTCCAAGAACCACCTTTGTATACTCTTGACTTATCAGATATCAAAGTTGTTGGCCAAGCAGCAGTATTTGCTCCACCCGCTTTCACTTTCTGTCCAGACAAGTTGTACTCTTCGTAAGTATTCTGGTACATAATCAAATCTGGGTTTCTCTTCGCCTGATTGATATCGTTCTTACGTTCTTCGTTATCATAGAAAATAGAACTCTCAATGTCACCATCTAAGTAATCAATGTAGTCATCTCTTCTGTAGTTCAATCTACCGATGTTCTCCTCCTCCGTTACATTTCTGTATCTTAATCTTCCAGGTACATCTTCAATAAACTCTCTAAATCCATCTCTTAAGATTGAGATAATTTCAAAGGCATAAACTTCTCCGTCTGGTCCTTCTCTTAACTCATCTGCAAAAATCTCATCAAAAATTCTCTCTTGAACAATCATTGAAGCTTCGATATCATACTTTCTGTTCTTTCTGTCAACAGCAATATCTAATACTTCGTTAATTTGACGGATGATAGATAATTCAATTGAATCTTTTACAAATCCTTGAGATACGTAGAATGGATCTGGAGCATAACCACTTTTCACAGGGAACTCAGACTCATTTGTTTTGTTAATTCCAACTGGAATAACTGTATCCTCTGGATTGTGTAAGTCCGCTGAAATTCTTTGGTAACGTACTCTTTCAAATTCGTTCAAGTATTCTTTCATACCGTGAACATCATACATTACTTGCTGATTCTTCGCGTCAACAATACCTTCGTTGTTCAATAATTTTGTTTTGAAAACATTACCTCTAAATGGTCTGAATTCATCAAAATCTTCAGAAGACAATGGTCTGTATACGTCTAATACCCATTCCGCAACGTTACCAGCCATGTTGTATAAACCGTAATCATTTGGCCAGTATGCCGTAACTGGTGCTGTTACATCAGCAGCATCGTTTAAGTTACCAGCAACTCCCATGTAGTCACCTCTACCTCTTACGAAGTTCGCTCTAATTGCTCCTGTAAACTCTTCGTTATCCTGACGAACCCAGTGTCCGTTCCAAGGATATTGTTTTCTTTCTGTAATTAACTCTGCATTTTCATTTTGCAAGTTTCCGATTAAACCGTAGTAAGCAAATTCCCATTCAGCTTCAGTTGGGAGCCTGTAACGTGGTAATAAAATACCATCTTCCATTCTCACTTTACGCTTTCCTGGCTTATTTCCTTTTCTACCTGTTAGGTTATTTGGATTGTAGTCATCTAATTGATCTTCCATTATAACACCTTCATCGTACTGATCTGCTAAGTAAGACTCTGTATTAAATGTTTCACCGTCTGCTTGATCTGGAACGAATTCCAATAAACCTTCACGGATTAAAATCCATTCGTTTACACGGTCCGTTCTCCACTTACAGTATTCGTTAGCTTGTAACCAAGAAACACCAACTACTGGGTAGTCTCTGTAAGCTGGGTGACGTAAATAGTACTCAACATATTTCTCGTTAAATGCTAATGGAGATCTCCATACTAGCGTATCAGGCAAAGCATTTTTGTAAATCATTGGGTACGTTTCGTACGCACGCTTTGTCCAATAAAGATATTCTAACCAGTGGAAGTTAGTAACCTCTGTTTGATCCATGTAAAATGAAGAAACAGTAACTCTTCTCGGACGGTTATTCCAATCCTTCATTACATCATCTTCCACTCTACCCATCGTAAAAGTACCACCTTCTACTAGTACTAAACCTGGACCTTGTTCTTGTTCTTCGAAAGGTGCTTTTTCGAAACCTCCCATTTCTGGGTTGTTGTATTCCCATCCCGTAGAACTTGAGGAATCATTCACCTTACATGAAACTACCAAAGCAACTAAGGCTGCTGCTCCGAACATATATTTTAGAATTCTCATATCTATAGTTTCTAATTTAATTCTTGCAAATTTACTTTCAATAACGATTAATCAAATAAACGTTACAATCTTTTTTTTATTAAAATGAAGGACAACTAATTGTTCTGAATCTTTGTGGTTTTTTCGTACAGTTAATGTTCAATCCAAGAGAAACTTCGTGTGCTCCTCCGGAAGTACCATTATTTAACTGAGAAACAGTAACATCGTAACTGTACCCCACTTTAAAGTTGTCTGATTCTAGACCTACACTTAAAATAAATGCATCTCTATTTCTTAACCATGCTCCTGCCGTAAACACACCGTACTTAACGTAGGTACCTATGTTCAATTCAACAAAACCTTGTTGGTACTGGAAAATAACGTTAGGCATAATCGTCGTTACATTTCTGTATTGTGATTTAGATCCTAAAGGAATTTTAGCTCCAACGTGTGCATTGTAACGAATCGGCATTTTACTTTCTCCTACG
>NZ_JBVCPV010000226.1:0-4055 GCF_057456495.1 Lishizhenia sp.
AATTACACTACTCCTAATCACCGTACTTTCTACGTCAATTATAGCTCAGGAACTATTAAATAATGACCAATTAATAATTACTCAAAAAAGCCGTAAAACGGACCTTTACGGATACTATATAGGGAAAATTGGAGAGTTTTATTACACCTATACCAAGGGAAGTCCAGTTGATAAAAAATCAATTAAACTATCAAAACATACGTTGGACGGAAAGAAAGTGGCGAAAGTAAAAGTTGATGGAAAGGTGAAAGGCTTTTATAAAAGATGCGAACAATCTTGGGATCAAACTGGAGATGATGGTTTTGGAAGAGAATTAAATAGAGATAGCTATAAGATAATAAACGATAAATTATATCACTTTATTCCTGATGAGGATAAAGATGCCTATACAAGAAGATTGTGGGTTGAAAGAATTAACCTTGAAACATTAGAAGCATCAAAACCCGAATTATTGTTTGAAACCAAAACAGATATTAAAAACTTCAACCGTTCACGTTATACGGAATTCAGTTTTCAAATCGAACAAGATTCCCAAAATGATAAATTACACCTGTTAATAATCTATTGTTATTTTAGAGAAGGTGGTACCACTGCTTTTTGTAAAATTGATGGTGATAAATTTATTAAAATTGAAGCAAATTTTGAAAGTAAAAAGAAAAAAAAGGAACTATACATCCCTAGTAATTCACTTTCAATAAATAACGATGAATTCAGTTTTCCTGTAATTGAATATAATTCTGATGATGAAAAGGTTTTACAGTATTATTCTTTCAAATCAAAATCAAAAAAAATAACTCAAACTACTTTATTTGAGAATTTGAAATTTGAAAAATTTGAAAAATTAATAAACGGCTCTCAGCATTTTCTTTTTAAAGATAAAGAAATCAGGTATCATGGTTTTTGTAGAGTGACAGAAGATGGAGAGTCAACAGTCTATTATTTCTCTAAAACATATAATACACAAACAAAAGAAACTACAGAATATGAAGTTGAAGTTCCAGGTTTAACAAAGGAAACTTACATGAATAAAGAAGAAAAGTCATACCTCGACAAACGTTTTAACTATGGGGATGAAGAAATCAATTCAAACCCGTTCAATTTAACGTTATGCGAAACCTTGTTTGATGAAAAAGGAAATATGTATTTAATCGGAGAATTCAGTGATCCTTATAAAATTCGATACTCTACAGATAGTAGACTGGTATACTACGATTTACGAGGTGATTATTTCATATACAAGGTAAATTCTGACCAATCATTAAATTTAATCTCCATTTATGACTTATATAATTCTACACATTATAGTGGGTACAGAACACCATTAATCACCATTCATAATAATCAAATCTTCTTTGTTGGTTATAACCTTGAGACTCCAACAAGTATTTCTTTTGGTAAAAAATGTATTGAGATTGCAGCGTGTGATTTATCAACAAAACAAGTTGAATTGATTCATAGAGTGCCAAATTCCGAATTTTCATTTCAAAGAATTTATGATTACAACGAATTTGTCAATGGAAAAGGATCCATTAGCATTTCAAAAATGAATAAAACGAAGCAATTAGAAGTTGAATTGAAATAAAGACAGGCTTCCTTATACTAAAAAGCACAACCCCTTGAGTTGTGCTTTTTTTTTTAATTTCACGCCGAACCTAAATTATAAAAATGAAAAAAGTACTATTACTAGGATTAACCGCACTATTCACCACCACTGCATCCCTTGGACAAGAAAAAGGAGCCGCTTTAGGAATTGACGTTGAAGTAAAGGAATACAAAACAGGTAGAGCAACTACCAACTTTGGAAGTATAGATGGAAAACAATACGCCCAAGGTAAATCGGGATTTGTATTATACTTCTTCCCTATTGCCATGCACACACTTCTTAATAAAAAGGAAAATGGACAGGTACTAAAGTCCGTGAAACTTGAAGATAAAAACCAGTATTTCAAGAGGAAAAAGTTTGAGGTAACTAAATTTTTCACCATTGGTGAAAACATCGTAGAAATTGTACCGAGATATGATGAGAACGCTTCAAGATACACTATTTATGCGGAAGCTTTTAACCAAAGTTTGAAGAGTGTAGAACTCGGTGAAATTTATGCAACCAAATTCAGAGAAGACACAAGATTTGGACTATCCTACGACCAATACGATGAGAAACTATTGATAAAAATCTCAAAGTACCAAAACAAAGAGTTAGTTTCTATTACATGTTTATTGGTAGATCAAGACTTGGAAACTGAAGAGATTATTGAAGTAAACACCGAGGAAGATGGAACTTTCACGGGTTCTACCTCTCATATTTCATCTGACAAGGAAGATTTTAGATACGCAATATCAACGAATCAAAAGGATGACGAGCTGGGAGGAATATGTTACCAAATAGACCTAAAAAATGGACGTGACACAGATTTAGAATTAGACTTTTCTGAACTTGAAGAGAAAAAAAGTCACATTTCCTCAAGGGTTCGCGATAACAAGTTATACGTATTCGGATTTAGTAAAGTAGAAAAGGGTAAACAAATATTGGATGAGTACTTTACGCAAATTTACGACCTTGAAACCAAAAAACGTATAGCGTATTCTACCCATGAGCTTGATCCTGAATTTATCATTGAAAATGAAATTGATGCGTATAAAAAAACGTATCAGAAAGCAATAGACAATGAAGAATATAAAAGTGCACGTACCCTCAACATCGTTCAAACTAGATTTTTAGATAATGGAAACATACTCCATATTGCTACAAATTATGGGTACAATACAATGCAACAAATTTTTGTATTCCTCCTTAATGAAAACGGAGAACTTATTAAAAAGACTTCCTTTCCACTTAGACAATATGCGGGACAAGCAGCATTTGGAATAAAAAGTTATAGGGATGGAAGCGAGCTTAAACTTTGCTACATGGATAGAGAAGGTTTAAGAGCGAGAACCATTGATTTAAAAACATTAGAATCTGAAACTGCACCTTTATTGGCATATAAAAAATTCAGTGGATATAACTACACTTCAATTTATACAAAAGAGAATGAAATCATTGTACAGGGAGTTAAGTTATCTAAAGAACAATCCATACATATTACATTTTAGTTCTTCTAACATAAAATAACCAAAGCCAATTCAAACTTTTGAATTGGCTTTTTTCATCTCAAAAACTTGACAAAAGTTCACCTTTAGCTTATTTTCACCAACTTAATAACTAACAATTTAAATCATGAAGAAATTACTCTTCAGTGTAGGTTTAATTTCTGCACTAAGTTTTCAAACAAATGCTCAAACTAACCAAGTTCTTGACGCCACCTTTAAAGTCAATGAAGATCCAAATTTCAACTTCACCTCTACTTTAGGAGAAATTGATGACGCCGTTTTCGATTACTATTATGACGGTAAATCAAAATTTCTCGCGAAATACAAAAATGGGAAAGAAGTAAAATCGCTGGAGTTAGAAAAGAAAACTTCTAAATTCAAACGAAATGCTTTTAGGGGAAGAGACTTTTTCTTTTTAGCTGATGATCACATTTTTGAAGTGGTGATGAACAGAGATAAGGATGATAAAAATTATTATATCGTTAGTTACGATAGTAACTTAAAAGCGAGCAGACCCACATTACTTCTTACTACTACTGGAAAAGTTCGTTTTACAGAAGGTTCAGAAAATTTAATTGTCATTGAAGAAACAGCGTATTCAACAACTGGCTTTGAAATGAACATTTCTAAAATTGACGCAAATTTAGATTTACAACTTGTTGAAAAGGTTAAAATTGATAAAGCCTCTGGAAACAATTTCAATTTAAATGATTTAAAAGTTGTCGATAATCAATTAGCATTTATTGGTGTAGAAACGAATGACGATGATGAATTAATTCGCTCTGAATTTTTCAAATATGACTTAAATACAGACCAAGAAACTCGCTTTGACATTGATTACAAAGCTTTGAATCAAAACATTTCTGATTACAGATTTAATATTATTGGAAATAAACTATTAATTAAAGGTTTCATGGGAGAAGAGCCTAAGAAAAAATTCTTAGGAGGAGTATTTACTTACAACT
>NZ_JBVCPV010000227.1:0-4033 GCF_057456495.1 Lishizhenia sp.
CTAATCCCCCCATACGAATGATACTTAAACGCTTACCCAGTTTTTGATACAAAACTTTTTCCGCATCTATAAGTGTTGTACCTGACCTTTTAGAAGGACTCGTTGGACTGGTTTCATCAACCACTTTCAAATTATCATCGTACACAGAGGTTGAACTGATGAAAACCATTTTCTGTTCTTCGTTGAGCATGGCTGCAATATTGGCAACTACATCTACGTAGTTTTCCAATTTAGAGGGAGAAATCGCGAAAACTACTACATCCTTCCCTTCTATCCAGTCAAATAAATCTGCAGAATAATCCGCATTCAAATCTATATGCGTCGCCGCTATACCCATGGCTTCAATTTCCTCTAAACGACTGGCTGAAGAAGTAATAGCTGACACCTTTTCATTCATAATTCTAAGGCGCACTCCTGTGGGTTTTCCCAACCATCCAAATCCAATAATTCCAATACTCTGCATCACTTCATTACTTGCTCTACCGATAAAAATAAGATCCCTTTCAGAATATTGATCATTATCACAAAGAATTTCATGTTATTACGGTGAAAAAAATCACAAAAATCAACTTTGTCACTTATTTTTGTAGCATGAAAAATCCCTTCAGCAAAGCATTTATTCGCTTCAATTGGTTAACCCTAGTTTTAATTTATTTGGTAGTAATTGCAGGTAGTTTTGTGAGAATTACCGGAAGTGGAATGGGGTGTCCGGACTGGCCCAAATGTTTCGGCCAATGGGTACCACCAACAACCGATGAAAATTTGCCCGACAATTACAAAGACATTTACTCCGAAAAAAGAGCAAAGAAGGTTGTGAAATTTTCCAACTTCCTCGAAACGCTTGGAATGGGAGAAACGGCAGACAAATTGAGAAACGACAAATCACTCTTAATTGAGCAAGATTTTAACGGAAGAAAAACCTGGACGGAATATGTAAATAGACTTTTTGGATTTTTAGCAGGGAACGGTGTTCTCGTTGTTTTCCTTTGGATCATCTTGAAATACAGAAAAGAAAAACTGTTCTTTTTAAGCTTCGCCAACCTAATCATCTTAGCAGTTCAGGCATGGTTTGGATCTATAGTGGTTGCCACGAATTTAGTTCCATGGACCATCACCGTCCACATGTTTTTAGCCCTTGTTATCATCTGTTTACAATTGCTAATTATCCGAAAAATAAGTGAGCCAACAGGAAGAGCATTACGCGTATCAAAATCCATTAAAGGCATTATCATTTTAAGTTTTGCCATCACTTTTACACAAATGTTTTTAGGTACACAAGTGAGAGAATTTATTGATGAATTAACCAAACAAGGTATAGGAAGAGAAGACTGGAGTGATGAAATGGGAATGACGTTTTATATACACAGAAGCTTTAGTTGGTTGGTTTTAATTATGCTTGCAGTTTTGGCGTATTTAAATTTCAAATCTGCCAAATCAAAACTCTTATACAGTGCATTTATCATCTTAGCCATTGAACTTATCTCTGGAGTTTTATTGGCGCATTTCAACATGCCAGGGTTGGTACAAGTAGCCCATTTACTATTTGCAACCATCATTTTTGGAATTTTGTTTATTGCCCTTACCAGAAGTTTGTTCCCTCGCACAAATATTTCTAATTTTAATTAATGGATTTAATTGTAATTGTAGGTTATCTCTGCTCCATTTTAATCGGGATAGTATTAGGCCTCGTAGGTGGTGGTGGAAGTATCTTAAGTATGCCGGTATTGATTTACCTCTTTAGTGTGAATGAAGAAGTTTCTACTTCCTACTCTCTTTTCATTGTTGGAATGTCTTCTCTAATTGGCGTTTTACAACGACTTAAATTCAATTTACTCGCAGTAAGGGAAGGACTTATTTTCGCAATTCCAAGCACAATTACAGCATTTTTCATGCGTAGTTTAATCATGCCGAATATTCCTGAAGCATTACACTTCTTTGATACAACAGTAGAAAAAGATACGGTTATCGTAATACTGCTCGGTGTATTAATGATGTTTACTTCCTTAAAAATGCTGATTGGTAAAGACACCAATGAAAACAATAAAAAAACACCGCTCTCACTAGTTATCGCATTGGGAATTGCTGTAGGGGTTCTTGCTGGTTTTGTTGGTGCAGGAGGAGGATTTTTAATTGTACCCGCACTTATTTTTATGGGACTTCCTATAAAAAAAGCCATCAGCACCTCGATGTTGGTGGTAACTATACAATCTTGTGTGGCCTTTTTAGGTGATTTTAACAACCCAAAAATCATGGGCGAAGGTGGATTAGACTGGAGCTTACTCCTTGTATTAACGGGGCTTACGGTAGGCGGAGTTATAATTGGAGGAATTTTTTCTAAAAAAATAGATGGAAGTGTACTTAAAAAGGGCTTCGGTGTATTAATTTTACTTGTTGGTGGATTCTTAGTAATGGATAAACTCCACCTCTTTTAACAACGAGAATGAGAACGAAATACATAGATTTAATTGAACAAACTTTCGATTTTCCACAGGATGAATTTGCTTTGGAAGACGATGTTTTACAGTTCCATGGAATTGACTTAATGGGACTTATTGCTAAATATGGCACTCCCCTAAAGTTCAATTATCTACCCCAAATCTCTAATAACATCCAGAGATGTAAAGGTTGGTTTAGTGAAACCATGAACACCATCCGCTACACGGGGTCTTACAATTATTCTTATTGTACGAAAAGCTCACATTTTTCTTTTGTACTGGATGAAGTATTGAAGAATGATGTGCATTTAGAAACGTCTAGTTCATACGATATTGACATCATTAATCACTTGTTGGATAAAGGAAAAATCACCAATGATCCACAAGTAATTTGTAATGGTTACAAGCCCGATAAATACATTGATAACATTGCAGGTTTAATCAATGACAACCGCATTAAGGTTTTGCCCGTGATGGACAATGCCGATGAGTTGGACAGGTTAACCGAGAAAGTAAACCGTACCATAGATATAGGAATTCGTATTGCCTCTGAGGAAGATCCAAAATTTGAGTTCTATACCTCGCGTTTGGGTATGCGTTACCGCGACATCTTACCGTATTACTTAGACAAGATTAAAGACAATGAAAAGGTGAACTTGAAAATGCTTCACTTCTTTATTAATACAGGAATAGACGACAACGCTTACTACTGGAACGAATTAACAAAGAGTTTACGCGTATACTGTGAGTTGAAAAAAGTATGTCCTTCCCTAGACAGCTTAAATATCGGAGGTGGTTTCCCTATCAAGAAATCTCTCGGTTTCGATTACGACTACCCTTACATGGTGAAAGAAATTCTTTTACAGATACAAAGTGTTTGTAAAGAATACGATATCCCAGAACCAAACATTTTCACTGAATTTGGATCTTTTACCGTTGGAGAAAGCGGAGGAGCTATTTTTAAAATAATTGCGCAAAAACAACAAAACGATAGAGAGAAGTGGAACATGATTGACAGTTCGTTCATGACGAACTTACCTGATACATGGGCTATTAATCAGCGTTTCGTAATGCTACCTATAAATGGGTGGAATGAAAAATACGAACGTGTACTTTTAGGTGGATTAACGTGCGACAGTGATGATTACTACAATTCTGAGCAACACGTTAACGCGATTTACTTACCAAAATTTACAAAAGACAAAGATTTATATATAGGATTCTTTAACACGGGTGCTTACCAAGAAACCATTGGTGGTTTTGGAGGTTTAAAGCACTGTTTGATACCAGAACCGAAACATATTTTGATCAGTAGAGACAAAATGGGAGCAGTACAAACAGAAGTTTTCTCTGAGCAACAAAATGCCTCTGATTATTTAGAGATATTAGGTTATCAAAAATAGAATCTTAAAAGTTTATTAAAAATAATCCCCAAATAATAGAAGAATATTGAGTATTCTCAGTATTTTTGCGCCCCGCTTAATAGCTAATTGGTTGCAATTAACAAATTTACGGAGATGAAAATAGAGACGTTTTATATAACAAGTGAAAATGAATTTTCCAACACATTTAGAGAGTGGTCTGACAAGCTAGACCTC
>NZ_JBVCPV010000228.1:0-4001 GCF_057456495.1 Lishizhenia sp.
ATCGGCCTGACCCTGGTCGCCGTCGGCACGTCGCTGCCCGAGCTTGCGACTTCGGCCGTGGCGGCGCTTCGCGGGCGCGGCGACGTGGCACTCGCGAACGTGATCGGGTCTAACATCTTCAATATTCTCATGGTACTCGCGATCAGCAGCCTGATCAAGCCCAAGGTATACGACCAGATGTTCAATACAGACCTTTACCTCGTGGCCGGTGGCACTGTGTTTCTTTTCATTGCCATGTTTACAGGTAAAAGAAAAAAACTGGACAGATGGGAGGCCGCGCTGTTGCTCTTTTCATACATTGGCTACACTACGTATTTGATCAGTAAAGAATTCTAAACCCGGTGATTGCCCAATCACGTTGTTAACGCGCATTATGAAGTGGCCGTACGGCGAGAACACCGGGAAATACATCTTTAATGATGCAGGAATTAAATTCTGTGTTACCGGTACAGAAGAATTATTTCACAAAATATCTGATATTCAATCAGAGATTCCAAGTTTAGAAAAAATATATTGTTTCGATGAAATTGAAGGTGGAAATCACTGGAGTCTTATAAAAAACGAAGCAGGTAAAACTGATGACCAAGAAGTTGAAGATCGAAAAGCTGTTATCAAAAATGACATGCTTGCTACTATGATATATACCTCTGGTACAACAGGTAATCCTAAAGGTGTAATGTTATCTCATAACAACTTAATATCAAATGTACTAGGTTGTAAACCAAGAATACCTGCAGATAACCATTCTCGCGTATTATCCTTCCTTCCTGTTTGTCACGTGTATGAACGCATGTTACATTACTTATACATGTATTTGGGTTGTTCTATTTACTTCGCAGAGTCTATGGAAACAATTGGAGATAACATTAGAGAAGTGAAACCTCATGTGTTTACAGCGGTGCCTCGATTGTTAGAAAAAGTTTACGAAAAGATAATGGCCAAAGGAGATGAATTAACCGGAATTAAACGCAAGTTGTTCTTTTGGGCGGTTGGATTAGCAGAAGAATATGATGTACAAGGTAAAAGTGCTTTCTATAATTTCAAACTCGGTATTGCCAGAAAACTCATCTTTTCTAAATGGCAAGAAGCATTAGGTGGAAATGTTAAAGCGATTGCCTCTGGAAGTGCAGCATTGCAACCAAGATTAGCAAGAATATTCTTAGCAGCGGGTGTACCTATCTTAGAAGGATATGGACTTACAGAAACCTCTCCAGTAATATCAGTAAACTGTTTCAAAGCAGGAATTAAGATTGGATCTGTTGGTACTACACTGGATGGTGTTACTGTTAAAATTGCAGAAGATGGAGAGATTTTAGCCAAAGGACCTAATGTTATGATGGGGTATTACAATCAACCTGAGAAAACTGCAGAAGCAATAGATGCTGATGGTTGGTTCCATACAGGTGATATCGGTCAAATTGAAGATGGTAAATTCCTAAGAATTACGGACAGGAAAAAAGAAATTTTTAAAACATCAGGAGGAAAATATATCATCCCTCAAATGATGGAAAACAAGTTCAAAGAAAGTAGATTTATTGAACAGATTATGGTGATTGGTGAAGGTCAAAAACACCCTGCTGCACTCATCGTTCCTCAATTCGAATTCTTGAGAGAATGGGCTAAACGTAAAAACATTGGTCTTTCTCCAAATGCGAGTAACGATGAATTAATCGCTCACCCAAAAGTGATTGAACGCATCAAAAGAGAGGTTAATGACTACAATGAAAACTACGGTAAATTCGAACAAATTAAAAAGTTCGAACTACTCAATAAAGAAATGAGTATCGAAGGTGGTGAACTAACTCCTACCCTTAAATTCAAGCGAAAAATCATTCTAGAAATGCATAAAGACAAAGTCGACGCAATTTATAATTAATCATATCTCGGGAAGTTGTTTTGTGCAACTTCCCTTTACTTTTTTAATCAAATCACACCTAAAATGAAATTCCTAACATTTCTATTTTCCATGATGATCCTGCTGTCGTGCACAAAACAGGCCGACATGATCGTTATTAAAGATTGTACGGGAACTTACCTTAGAAAAAATGATAAGGACTTTAAAGTATGCAATGAAGAATTACTCAACGAGTACGAAGACGAACAAGTAGTTACTATAACTTACACCCGAGTGGATGAAGCATGTAAACCAGAAGGTTTTGTTTGCGAATTATACCATCAATTTGAGTACTACATTGAAGTAGAAACTGTACAATAGGTTAATTTTCAGTTACAAAAGTGATTTTCACCACACCTTGATGATACTTCGGGTAATGGGTACCTTTTTCAAATTTGTATTTAAGAATTGTATTCTTTGCTTGAATCATACTTGGCGTACTTTTTATTGTACTCTTAGACCTGTCTAATACAACCGAACTTACCGCTCCTTCACTATCTACGGCAATGTTAAAATACATCACACCTGCCGATTTTCCCTTTAATTTAAAGTTGGTAGAAGTCAACAAAGACCTATTGTCTGTTTTAAGATCGCCACTCACTTGTGCAGAAGCCAATAAAGTGAACGCCGTAAATATTAGCGCAAAGAATATTTTCATGTTTTAAGCTATTTTACTCCAATTCGGTTTGGAGCGCATTATGGTTTTTAATTTTGTACGTATAAAACCATGTTTAGTTTCTTGTAATTTAGGATCAACTTTAAGTATGTTTCTAGCCGTTTCTCTTGCAATGGTAACTATTGGTCCGTCCGTAACTAAATCAGCAATTTTAAGGTTCAGTAAACCACTCTGTTGCGTACCCATAATATCACCAGGACCTCTTAACTCCAAATCAACTTCAGAAATTCTAAACCCATCATTGGTCTCTACCATGGTTTCGAGTCTTCTTTTTCCTTCTTTGGAGATTTTATCACCTGACATTAGGAAACAATAAGATTTTTCGGCACCACGCCCTACTCTACCTCTTAACTGGTGCAATTGTGAAAGTCCAAATCGTTCAGAACTTTCGATAATCATTACACTTGCATTCGGAACATTTACACCTACTTCAATTACGGTTGTTGCCACCATAATCTGAGTTTTTCCGGCAGCAAACATTTGCATTTCAAATTCCTTATCTTCTGGTTTCATTTTACCATGAACCATACTTATTTGATATTCGGGACGAGGAAAGCTTCGTTGAATAGATTCATACCCATCCATTAAATTCAGGTAATCCATACTTTCAGATTCCTCAATCAAAGGGTAAACAATATATACTTGGCGTCCCTTTTCTATTTCTCTTTTAAGAAAGGAAAATATTTGAGGTCTTGCCTTTTCGTAACGATGTTGGGTTTCTACCGGTTTTCTGCCCGGTGGCAATTCGTCGATAACACTCACATCCAAATCTCCATAGGCTGTCATGGCTAAGGTACGCGGTATAGGTGTTGCCGTCATCACCAACACATGTGGCGGACGTGTATTTTTCTTTTGCAACTTAGCCCTTTGCGCAACACCAAACCTGTGCTGCTCATCTATCACAACCAAACCTAAGTTCTTAAACTTTACTTTAGGTTCGATTAAGGCATGAGTTCCAATCAATATATCTATCTCTCCAGCCTCTAATGCTTCATGTAGAATTCGTCTTTCCTTGGTTCTAGAAGACCCCGTCAATATGGCAACCTTTAAATCCATTTTGGCTACCAATTCACTAATAGACTCAAAATGCTGCTTGGCAAGAATTTCGGTTGGAGCCATTATCGCAGCCTGAAAACCATTTCCTACTGCAAACAACATAGTTAATAATGCCACTAAGGTTTTACCTGAACCTACATCTCCCTGTAACAAACGATTCATTTGTTCTCCCTTTTTAAGATCCAAACGAATTTCTTTTAACACCCGCTTTTGGGCACCCGTTAGTTCAAAGGGTAAATAATTAGCGTAAAAATCATTAAAGACATCTCCCACTTGTTCAAAGGTAAAACCTTGAGATTTGGAAGCGATGATCTTCTTACGCATGAGTAATTCAAGTTGTAGAAACAACAACTCTTCAAATTTCAGGCGGAATTG
>NZ_JBVCPV010000229.1:0-3885 GCF_057456495.1 Lishizhenia sp.
AAGCTTTCTTAAATTTGCCCTAAATGGAGACCTTTAATAACATCTTTACACTTCGCGCCGAGGCTTCTTCTTCCTTGATGGAATTATTAGAGAAAAACACCTTAGGTACGAATGGTGCGAAATACAAGCATTTGGATACAGCAAGAAGAATGAAACTCTTGTACAATCCATTATTTTTAAGCCTAGAGCGTAATGAAAAATGTTTAGGAAACGTTACTTTTTGTCGACGCGAAAAACAATGGTATGTACGTTATTTTGCCTTCGATACGCTCGTGCAAGGTGCCGGCAAAACTCCTTCCAAAAAGAAAAATTCAACCTTAAAAACGAATCTAAACGCTTTCTTTTTGGATAAACTACAGTCTGGAGCGGCCGAAAGCTTTTATGCTTATATAGATCCCAAGAATGTAAAATCACTTTGGATGAGTGAGCAATTTAACTTTGTAGAAAAGGCCAACATTGCTACGCAAACTTTTTCTCGTGTTCACCCTCGTGCAAAAATGAAGATAGAGATTTGGAAAGATCCGGCGAAAATTAAAGCTTTGGTAAGAAAGCAATTCGGACATCAAAGATATTTTTTCGATTTTCACATTTACTCCAATACAGATCCTTTTTATGTAGCTAAAAAAGAGGGTGAAATTGTCGCTTTTGGTAAATTTCACCATGCCAATTGGGAATTCGAACGCATGCCCGGTAAAATGGGAGGTGTACTTACGAAAGCTATCCCATTTATTCCTGGTTTACGCAAAATTATCAAACCAAAAGCGCATAGCTTTTTAGCTCCTGAAGCTGTTTGGGTAAAAGAGAATAATGCTCAATATATGAGCGATTTCTTTGAAAGTGTATTACAAGCTGAGTACCGTAACCTCATCTTATGGTGGATAGATGAAAAAAGCACATTATACCGCACTGTTAAAAGAAAGGTCAATTGGGGGCTTCTACATAAAATCAATGGCGTACACGAAGTGAAATTTGTAGAAATTAGCCCTACAAACGATTCTTCTTCTTTCGAAGAAGAAGTTTACAGTTGTGCCTTTGATTTTATTTAGTGTAGCTCAAAGTCTACTCTTTCAAAGAGTGCTTCCATTTTTTCACTTACTGGATATATACCATGCTTAAAAATAACGATGTTGTAGTTTTTATTCTGTAATTCTTGAAGGATTTCAGTTGAAGGTAATTGGTAATATGCAACAATATCCGTTAAAAACATGGCTTCTATCGCGTAGGGATAGTTGAATAAAACAGTGTTTTTCGGACAATCCCTTCCAAACGCTTCTATTTCGCCAACCCAAGATTGATTTCTATCTTCTCCCATCCAAGGTTTAAGTCTTTCAACTGAATAGCGTACAGGTAAAAATATAAGTAAAACCATAAGTATAATTGCCAGTGCCCTATACTTAAATCCCTTGGTTTTTATTTCATAAAAGGTCCACGCTGTCATTAAAAAAAGTGCTGGTGAACTGATGATCAAATATCCTTGCATTTTAGTGGATACTGAAGAAAACACCAAAAAAGGAATTAGAAACCATAATAGTATTGCCGTTTTCAGTGAAAAGAACTTCCTAACTTTTAAAGCAAAATAGATTATGGGTAAATAGACTAATTCTCCATAATTAATTCTTATTTTATGAAGGTAAAAGAAAAGGGACCCCTGATGTGTTTCTACCACATGATTGAGGTGTTTGAAATTATATTCTGCCTCCCATTTCGCTTCTAATGGAAAAACCGTATGTATGTAATAATGCCAAGGAAATACAATTACAAACACAATCGTCGATATTAACAGCATGTTCATTACCAATAATCTCCATTGTCCTTTATACTCGGACATAAACATTACACCGTAAATGGGTAAAACAACAAGTGCGGGAAGCCATTTGGTTAGCAATGCACACGATAGTACAAGTGACATAAAGAACAAGATCAATAGCGATTTTAATTTAATGGCTTTTCTAGCTAAAACTATGGCTAGTAGTATAAAAAATAAAAAGTGAACATCTATGTGATCTGTAGTTACCCGACCTGCTACTAACTCAAGTATAAGTCCATTTATAGTCAAAAAGAACGCAGCTAAAAATGCAATCTTCCTGTTCCAAAAATCTCGCCCCAACATATATAACAGATAAATACTCAATGTAGAGAGAATTATAGATGGAATACGAATAGCGAAGGGACTGACTCCAAATATTTTAAAACTTACAGCGATGGACCACAAAGTTAGCGGTGGTTTATGCAGCCAAACTTCATTATGGGTCCACTGTGTATAATCGTATGCTAACAATGGATTTGCATACAATTTCGGCACCCAAGGATTTTTTAATAAATTTTTAGCAACAAGTGCGTGATACCTTTCATCCCAAGGGTGAGGATAATTATCTAAACCTATATAAATACGTAAAAACAAACCACCCAACAAGAGTAAACCTAATCCAATAGTATACTGTTGCTTTTTCTGAAAAATAAAAGCACAGAAAATAAAGATGGAAGCTCCAAAAAACAGGGTTAAGTCTATTTGCATTTCATTAAAAAAGTAAAATAAGACATAAAAAAAATACCACGCAAGTAAATCAAATGGCACTTTAATTTACCGCAATGGTATTTAAAATTAAGGAATGATTCGAGAGTTCCTTAGGATTGTGGGTTAAGTTGCAGGTATTGATTTCTTCCTAACGTTAGGTAATACGCGAATACCAACGTTAAAGAAACAACACCTAATGTGAACGGATTATAGCCATACACATAGGGGCCTTGATAGAAATACATACCCATTACTGTTAATGCAAAAGCAATGTATAAATAGTTGGAAAACTTAAATCCGGATAATTGAATTTCTTTCTGCTCATCTTCTTGAAGAGTAACCTCTATGCGCTTAGAGGAACACCAGTCAATTTTCGCATGAATTTCATAATCTCCCGGAGGTAAATTTAATGTTTGAGAACATCCGTCCGCTATTTGAGTAACTTCTACGTCGTCTAAAAAGATCTTTATATCGCGTAGCTTGTTCGCCCATGCTGAGGAACGGTTAATAATAAGTTGTGTCATAGTTTTAGTGTGTTTGGCCTAAAATTGTAAATAATTTCGTTAAATACGAAAAATTAACAGAGGTTTTTCCTAAGAACTTAGTTCTTAAAAGGCCTCACCTATAGTTAGGTAAAACCCTGAGCTCTCTTTAGATACACCATAATCTATGCGCAAATTTATCCTTCTTTCTTTGTCTAGTAAGAACCGTAATCCCACACCTGCAGTGGTTTTAAAATGTTTCAATGCAAGTTGAGATAGTTCGGGTGCCACCACGGCATTTCCTACAAATACAACAGCCCCAAAACGCCACCAAAGGGGTGTTCTATATTCTGTTTGCCATCCAATGAGTTGTCTATCTCTATAATACCCTTGATAATACCCGCGCATTTTCTTGTTTCCCCCGAGCATAGATAGGTGGAAAAAAGGTGCTTCTCCGGCAATAAATCTTCCGTATACATAAGTGGCCAATACCCTATTTTTTTTAAAATCAAAATATTTAATGGCATCTATTTCACTTACATTGTAGGTATAGTCACTTCCAAAAATCGATGAATAAAAGGTTGAATTCGCCCTAATTTGATAGCCTTCTGTTGGATAAAAAGTACTGTTTCTGGTATCATATCTCCCTGAAAATCCTAGTCCCGAAATAATACCACCCGATTTACCCAATAAATTCTGGGTATAAATCAACCCCAAAGTATCTAGGCGAGTAAAATTCATTTGATCAAAAACATACTTTACTCCTAAGTAAGTGGCAGGTAATATTCTTCGTTCTAGTGTAGCCCTGAGTCGGCCAAAGTTTAAATTATACGACTCTAGACTGCGCTCTCCATTACCAATTCCATGGAAATAATAGAAATACTTGTA
>NZ_JBVCPV010000230.1:0-3878 GCF_057456495.1 Lishizhenia sp.
CCAAATGATGAGGTTAGGAATGATTTTAAATCGGCTTTAAGTGTCATAGAGAATAGGTGTGATAGTTTGCTAGAATTTACCGATAAATACAGGAAACTGGTTCGTATTACTACTCCTCAAAAAGATTATTTCTCGCTTGCTTCCTTGTTTGAGAAGTTAGAACGACTAAATGCGAAACAATTGGAAGGGGTGGATTACAGAAGGGAAGGTGATTTTGAAGACTTTGTTCTTTTTGGAGATGAAAAGCAATTGATGCATGTGTTTGAAAATTTACTGTTCAATAGTTTACAGGCCTTTGATAGAAATAAAGTTCGTTATCCCAAGTTGCGCGTGGAGTTGAGTGAAATGAAATCCGAGTTCCTGATTTTGTTTAAAGATAATGGTGGAGGAATTCCAGAGGAAGCACTGCCTTACATCTTCTTGCCTTTTTACACCACCCAAGAGGAGGGGAGTGGTATAGGTTTGAGTGTGGCGCGTCAAATATTAGCTAAGCATAAAGGACAAATTAATTGGGTGAGAGAAAAAGCACCATTCACCACCTTTAGTATTAGAATTCCAAAAGGAAGGGGATAGCTAATCCATTCTTAATTTTGTTTTGAGTAGTGTTACATTTTGAATGTCCGTTCTACTGTCTAGCATTTCAATAAAACTTTTGAACCCTATCAGATATTGATTGATGCCTATTTTTCCATGTTTTTTGGTGGTGACAAAGATTTTCGCACTAAACGCGTTGTAGGTTACGTCCTGTAAATCTTCCCAGTTTAGGGTGTAGCTATGCCCATTGGTTTTATAAATCGTGAATTCGTCTGAGTTAAAGGTGAGTTTATGACGGTAATAACTCATCATCGCGTAAATTGCTGCTGGAATGATAAAAAGATCTACTATGAAAATGACATGATCTTCCGAGAAGTGATCAAAGGTCATTTTTGAAAGCAATAAAATATTAATACCAATGAATACCAAAAGAGCAAAAGCTCCACCGAGGAGGTAAACTTTGTTCATTTTTAAGTTGTAATTCCCTTCCTTATCTGGGGTAACTTTAGTATTTGTTCCAGAGCTCAATAAAAAGAACAGTCCTACTACGAGAGCTCCTACAATAGCGTATGGCAAATATTGGCGCATAGTGAGTTGTTTTTTGTAGGTAAGTTATTGATTTGTAGGGAATGCGCCAAATTTTATCTCTTAACGGATTTTATTGAATTACTATATAGGGAGGTGAATCCTTCTATTCAGAAAAATAAACTTTCTCCGTGCTTCCGTCACTGTACATGTAAATCAAGAGCTCATTGGGTTTGATGGTTGTTTCTCTACCTAGGATGTCTACAACTTTAACGAGTTCTTTTTTCTTGTTGATTTGTGGTTCCTTAATACCGATATAGCCTAGGGTGATTTCTCGGCAATATTCATCATTGGTGATGTTTAAATCCGTAAGGTTGTTTGGGTGACTTGAGTATACACATGTGTTTCTGAAGATTGAGTCTATACTGGGTTGATAATAACTTTGATGATTGAAAATTACTCCTAAATCAATCCAGGCAGAGTCTCCAGGTAATATGTTTAGGTTGTTAAATTCTTGTGTGTAATAGATTTCTCCACAGGCTACGTGAGGTCCTTGGTGATGGTTTAGTCTGCATGTGTTGAGGGGGTAATTTCCGTAATTTTTTAATAAAGCTTGAGCATATATTTTAACTGAATATAACCCGTTGACAGTTGGTATGTCCGAGATGTCTATTTGTGTGATGTTTAGGTTGCTCACACCTATATCTGTTCTATTCACTGAATTATTTTGAGTAGAATTTAAGGAATAATCTAATTGTCTAATGACTTTATTACTATTCGTTATTTCGAAATTTGAGTGAATACTTAAATGGTGTTCATTGAAATCTTTAGGGTCATCAATATTTACAGCTGTAAGGATTTGAAAGTTATTCACCAATTGCAGGTTGTGATCAAATGTTATGATGTTTTGAGCTGTGGCTGAATGACTCAAAAAAGATAGTTTGTTGTCCTTGTGTTTAAGATGTGAGTAATTCGATAGATTTTGTACAGTGTTCTGTGTAATTACTTGAAAGTTATTATTTATTGAGAAAATACTGTCCGTAGTGAGGAGGTAGATTGTATCACTTACAGTTGTGAAATCTGTAATAGTACTGTTGAAAGAAATTGTATTTATCGGAGTACCTGTTGCGGAGTACTTGTAAAGGTTGTTTTGTTCGGATGCAAGGAAAGTATTATTACTATTCTGTGTTATTTTAGTTAAGTTAAAATGTGGAACGGCTATGCTGTCCATTAGAATTCCGTTGGTATTCAAGGTATAGATTTTTGAACTAGAATTGTTAGAAAAGTTCAAGTAAAGGTCGTTGGAATTATTTAGGGTAAGTCCAGTACATTTATCGTTGAAAATATCTATTCCTGGCCACGGTTTTGTCCATAAATGATTTCCTGAGGCATCAAATTTTTGAATGAGCCAAGAGGCGAAATTGGCTATGTCACAATGGTAAATAGATTCAATTAGTAAATAGACACCATCATTTTCTGCAGGGATTATTTCATGAATGTACAAATATTCATTGCTGTCGTAGGCAATTTCTTGTGTCCAAAAGACTTGACCTAAGGTGTCGGTTTTGGTGAGATAAGAGGGGGAGAAATAGTAGTTGGAAATATAATCTTGATGTACAGAATAAGTATACTTTCCAAGGGTTACAACACCCGTTGCCCTTTGGTCATAATTGTCGTTGAGTCCGTATTCGTAGTTAAGTCCTTGACTAAAACCTAAAAAGGTTATTACACTTAACATTAAGGATAAATAGGATTTCATAAGGTGTGTTTTAGTGATTGGTTTTGTGGATGTTAAATTAAGGAGAAAAGTAGAAACTTCAAATGATTTTTTAATCACTCGCATGTTTGCGAAATTTCTAGGCCAGAGGTGAGGTGGTGACGAATTGCTTAGGGATAGGAGCGATAGCCCGGATTTATTGGCTGCCCTGCAACACCAAGTGAAAAGGCGACTTCAGAAGCCTTTAGAAGTTCGATGTTAAAGGCAGTAAATAAAGAGGACTTTAGCGGATTGCCCGACCCGACGAGGTTTTCGGCGGGGAAGCGCCTTGTGATTATCTTCTAGATTTTTTGCAAAGTTATTTCGAATAAAAAAAGACAACCAACCCAACGGTCAATTGCCTTTATATCTGAATTTTCATAGTTCTCTATATTAACCTGAACTTCACGGGTAAAGTAAATTGTTCACCTTCCTGATCTGAGCACAACAATAACTGGTTTAATGGGGTTTTATTCACCGCCTCTAGAGCAGCATTGTCTAAAAGTTTACAAACTCCATCGCTTACCCAAGCATTGATTTTTCCATCGTGTATGGTAAAAGATATTGTAACCGTTCCTTCTTGACGACGTTCTACGGCCATGGGTGGGTATTCCAAAATTTCTTGAACCCAAGATTTAATGACCTCTGTAGTATTTACACATGTTTCTGCTGTTGGATCTCCGGCACTTATAGCGCTAAAACT
This sequence comes from Lishizhenia sp., assembly GCF_057456495.1. Taxonomy (NCBI): domain Bacteria; kingdom Pseudomonadati; phylum Bacteroidota; class Flavobacteriia; order Flavobacteriales; family Crocinitomicaceae; genus Lishizhenia; species Lishizhenia sp. Next base: position 3,519 of record NZ_JBVCPV010000230.1, read on the forward strand.
GATGAGTGTAAACATCAGTGGGAGTACGACTAATTTTTTCATGACTCTTGTTTTTGTGTTTGCTAACAAGGATATAAGAGTCGTGCCATAAAACAGGAACCCAGTAAAAATGGGTTTTTTGAGTCCTTACGATTTACGCTCGTTGTCCGTTTTCGTGCACTTCGTGATCAAAATCGTACAGTATGAATCTTGGAAAGGGTGTGTTTCTTCGTATTTATAAAACCGTTTCTTCAAAAAGTAATTGTAGTGTTTCTTCTGGGTTTTCAGTTTTACCTGTATGCATCATTGAGGTTTGGATGATGGAGCTTCGAGATGCAGCCAACCATCTAAATCTATCCGTCAAATCCATTTCACCAATTC
>NZ_JBVCPV010000231.1:0-3850 GCF_057456495.1 Lishizhenia sp.
CTATTCTTCCATCTAAAGCAAATGGTATTCCTACATACACCAACTTCGTTTTTTCAAGTTTGTTATTCTTAGTATCGTTTAATCTCAATTTTAAAGATTTACTATTAACCAATGGTGGTATTGTAACAATCCTACAACCTCTTTCCTCGTAATATTTTCTGAGGTAACTACTTATCACTATTACACCATTTCCTTTTAAATTCACAACTCGTTTCTGATAAGAATCATCAACCCATTTTATTGCTCTATGAATTAAATTTCCATTATTTGAAGGTAACCAATCAACACAATCTGTGTATAAGATTATAGAATTCTTCTTCGCCCATTTTTGAAGTGAACGTACGAAAGTTGTTAAAGTAGGACTTCCATATGTAATAATTACATCTATATCCAATTGTTCAATTAGGTCTTTAACTGAATCCAAGACGTGGCCATATGACAACCAATCTTTAATTCCATTAGGCCTTCCTATCTCATAATAATTAAATTTATCGTAGGTCTTCTTTTCCGTTGACAACGAAAAGTCCCCACCTTCCTTCATGCCTACAAAATATACCTCATGACCAATTGACCTTAACAAATAACCATTACCTAATACACGCAAACCTGATGCATTTCCATTTGGAAAAATAAAATTTCCTATATATAAAACATTTTTTTTTATCATAATTAATTAGCATTCCATACTACTCTCCTTATATAATCTGTATAACTTAATATTATTCTAACCACTTTACTTGCAACATTTGGCATAGAATAATCATAAACGGGTCTAAAATTTCTATCTTCGCCAACCTTCTGATCTAGAAGAATATTTAATCCTTGCAGTATCCTTTCCGTATTCATCCCTACCATCATAACCGATGCTTCTTCCATCGCTTCTGGTCTTTCGTGCGCGTCTCTGATATTTAAGGCTCTGAAATTTAAAATTGAGGATTCCTCTGAAATTGTTCCAGAATCGCTGAGTGTCGCATATGAATGTATCTGTAAAGCATTGTAATCATGAAAACCTAAAGGTTTTAAAAGCTGAATTCTACCATCAAGTTTTACCTCTTTTGATTCTATCATATTTCTCGTTCTGGGATGCGTAGAAACAATTATTGGCTTATTGTAGATTTCAGCAATTTGATTTAAGCTATCCATCAAATTATTAAAATTCTTTTCTGAACTGATATTTTCCTCCCTGTGCGCAGAAACCACAAAATAACCATCTTTCTCAAGATCTAGTTTTTCCAATACTTTAGACGAATGAATCTGGTCCATATTTTGATGCAAAACCTCAAACATTGGGGATCCTGTTTTTATCACTCTATCTGCGGGCAAACCTTCTTTTAAAAGATATTCACGAGCTATACTACTATAGGTCAAATTGATATCAGAGACGTGGTCTACTATTTTTCTATTTGTTTCTTCCGGCACTCTTTGGTCAAAACATCTATTCCCGGCCTCCATGTGGAAAATTGGAATTTTTCGTTTTTTGGCAGCTATTGCACACAAACAAGAATTTGTGTCTCCTAATACTAAGAATGAATGAGGTTGTACTTCATCCAATAAAGGATCTATCGCTATTAATATTTTTCCTGCAGTAACTGTAGCATTACCACCTGCTGCATTCAGGAAATGATCTGGCTTACGCAAACCTAAATCCTCGAAAAACACCTCATTTAGTTCATAGTCATAATTCTGTCCAGTATGCACCAAAATGTGATCGATAGATGAAGATTTATCCAGGGCTTTAATCACAGCTGATAATCTTATTATTTCAGGTCGCGTTCCTACGACCGTCATTACTTTTAATTTTTTCATTTCTATATTTTAAACTGTCACAAAATAAGTATCCGGATTCTCAGAATCATAGGCTTCATTAATCCAGAAATTTGTATACAGTATTTCGTCTCCTATGTTTTTAATATTGTGTGTGTACCAAATAGGCATATCCACGTATGCAGGTTCGTCGCCATTCAACTCAAAACTCAACACTTCTTCAGTTCCAATCTTTCTCATTTCGATCAAAGCCTTCCCTTTAATTACTGCAAACCTTTCAATTTTTCGTGTATGATAATGATTTCCTCTAGTAACCCCTGGAACAGTCGTTGAGAATGAGACTTGGCCTCCAATTCCGAGGCGTATCAATTCTACAAAACTACCTCTATCATCGGTGTGTTGAACAAATTTTCTCGGAAAAAACGAATTCAATTCTATGTACGACCTAAATGTATTAAAGAGATTTACCTCAAAATCCGATATTAACTCAGGAATATTTCCCTGTTGAAAATACACTTGATGATACTTTTGAAGTTTAGCCAGTACATCAGAAACCTTAATTGCTGTAGTGTAAGGAATAAGCAACTCTCCCTTCGTCTCTTCTTTTCTTATTTCCGAAATAAAAGTATTTACCAGTTCCTGTACATATATCAATTGAACTTCAGCATCCACTTGTATCTCTGGTTTTTCTCCTTGAATTAACCTAGAACAAAACGTTGCTATGAAAGAATTATAATTCGGTTTACAAAAAGCTCCAAATACATTTGGCACAACAGCACCTGTAAAAATTGCATTATTTTCACTTGCCCAAGTCTCTAATAGTTCACGAGACTCCTTTTTTGATCTACCATATAAATTATCCTTCTTTTCTTGAGAAGAGGAAGATATAATTACGTGAGGTCTAGCACCAGTATTTTCCAATGCCTTGCAAAGAGAACGCGTCAGCGCTAAGTTTTTCTCATAAATAAACTCTTGACTTTCATGTCTATTTAAAGCCGCGAGATGCACAATCACATCACATTCTTTCACAAAACTTTCAAGTTTATCCTGATTTTCAAAATAAGACCTTTCAAATTCTACTAACGTAAACTCATCCTCAAACTGGCTTAGCGTATTAATCAAATGACTTCCTACAAATCCATTTCCACCCGTAACACCTATTCTTTTCATACTTTTTTATACTTATATATCAAGACTAAATCGAAATTCATCTTCAATCTCTTCTATTAAATAGTCTGACATTGCCAATATCTTTGCTCCAGCCGTTTTCGCTATCAATTTCGACACATAACCTGGGGGAACGTGCAAGACATCCATCGTTTCAATGGATAACTCATATCGTTCTTCCTTTCCAAAAACACCATTAGCTTCCCAGTCTAAAACCTTTTTCAACACCACTTCAAAAGTTCCTTGTATGCAAGTAAACCACCTTTGTTCAATTTTGTGACCTTGCCATCCTCTCTCAGGTGCCGAAGGATTATTCTGAATTATATACAGTCTCTTTATTCCTAAAGCATCAAACGAGTTATTGAAGATAATTTCACCTCTTTGATCTTTAAAACTTCCTCCTTTGATAATTCTAGGACACATAATTATTTCAAATTTTCCTGAATAATATCTAAGCCAGATATTAACTTTTTCATACCTTCAACATCCTGCTGTTCGGTATTGTGTGAATTATAATCTTCAATTTTTGAAATATTATCATCTCCTTCTGAGAAATACTGACTGTAATTCAAATCTCTGTTATCGGCAGGAATTCTATAAAAATCCCCCATATCTTCAGCTTTAATCATTTCTTCTCGGGTACAAAGTGTTTCATACAACTTTTCACCATGTCTGGTTCCAATAATTTTAATCTCCGCTTTACTTTTGAAAATTTCTTTCATTGCTTGTGCAAGATCACCTATAGTACCAGCGGGAGCTTTATTAACAAATAGATCACCAGGGTTTCCGTGCTCAAATGCAAACAGTACCAATTCCACAGCTTCATTCAATGACATCAAAAAACGCGTCATATTAGGATCTGTTACTGTTATATCTTCCCCAGCTAAAATTTGGTTCATGAATAGAGGAATTACAGACC
>NZ_JBVCPV010000232.1:0-3831 GCF_057456495.1 Lishizhenia sp.
CGATTCTGCCCCTTATAATATGGGGGTTTCCCTCCTAAAAGTTAGGTCGGACTGTACATTGTAGTACACTTATTTTGGTTGAGAAGTTTATTAATTTTTCATACTAAGTTAAGTCATTAAAAACAACAACTTAATGCTAAGAATCCTTGTTATTCTAATTCTTTCTTGGTCACTAATTTACTTTTATAATGTTAAATCCAAGACCTTCACAAAGATGATCCACAAATCATAATTTGTTCATTTATCAAATTCTTAGAACAAAAAATTAGAGATTGATTAAAAATGCGTAACGTTTTCTTATTTTAGGTCTTATAATCAAAAAAACTTAACATCATGAAAGCTATCCTAATTCTTTCCCTTTCTCTTTTTATGGGAACTCAACTCTACGGTCAAAATAAACTTTACGTGGAACAACATGGAGGAAAAAGAAGTGTTTTAAAACTCGGAAAAGTAGGGTTTTACTCCTCGTATTATTCTGGGCAACAAGGTAACTGTGATACCCTTATTTGTAAAGGACAAGGCCTCGTCAGTGCTGATCTTAAATTCCCAAAATCTCTCGTGGAAGATGAAGACCAAGAGAAATACGAAATTTTCAACAAAGCCCTGAAAAAATCAGTCAGAGCCATGAAAAGATCTGGTCAAGAAGCCGGTAAATTAACGCTAACCATAAAAGGAAGAAAAGTAGAAGTTAATTACTCTGAATTTAAAAAGCCGGGAGATCTTAAGATGGAAATTACTTTGATATAATTTCTACGTCCAAGCCTAGCTATTGCTAAATAAGGCTTGGACTTTGTTTTTCCATGTCTAGCATCCATGTAGTTCATTTCAATTCTTATATTTCAGCAATATTGACAGACCATAAACAACCATTGAAAACAATGAATTACAATACAGATAAATATAAAATCTACACCTGGAAAACCCCTTTAGTGTTACACTGGATTATCAATCCTGGTTTGGCCATAAATGAATTAATTTTCGGTCAAAAAGTTCCCAAAGTGAGTTTGGTGGACAAAACTTCTGATCTACCATTTATTGAGCGTAGCTTTGTTCCTTGTCCGCATTGTAACGCCCTACACGACCAACGAACTTGGTCTACCCAAAATGGAACAGCATTTAAAAATTGGTTTGGACTTTATTGTAAAAGCTGTGGCAAAATCATTCCTTGTGTTCACAACCTATTCAGTCTACTAATTCTTGCCCTTACCTTTCCTATTTGGGGATGGTTTAGAAAATCACTCAAAGAAAACTGGTTATCGAAACAAGCACAACGTTTTGAAAATTTGGATACCACCAAAATTCCAAATCCCTTTGATGGAAAAAATTGGTGGATATCAGGCCTAAAATGGGCAGGATTTATGTTTCTAACAATGCAAGTGATTTGGCCCTTGTTGGATGGAACAGGGATCACTTGGGAAAGCTTAGCAAAAGGTGCTGTGATATGGCCCATATCTGGATTTTTCTTTGGGTTTACCATGAAAGTTTTCACTACAAAAAGAGGGCGTAAAAAAGAACACACCTTAATTGATTGATCGGGTGATTAACAATTTATTTAATTGAACGTCGAAATGACACTTAAATCCAACGCTTCTCCCAAAGAAACTTCATCTCCATTTTACATGAAGAATGAACAATTATGCAAACAATGGGAAAGTTATGCAAGCCATAAAAACGGAACAGTTAAAGGCATTTTCAACGCCTCCTCTTTTCATCTATTAGCAAAGATTGAGACCTCCTCGTTGTGGGAGATTCAAGTAAAAAAAGCGACTTATTCTAGTGGAAACTTACTCCTTTCATCTAAGTATCAAAACCTTCAAGAAATACTTACCTTTAAAACAAAAATCCCTTCAAGTACATGCGGAAATTTTAAAATATGTAAATCTGTATTCAAACGCAAAAGTCAAAAGCACCCATTGTATCAAATGGTTTACGATTTATGTGCGGAGGACTTAGAAAAAAGACGCTTGTATCAAGCAGAATTCAACAAGAAAGTACTGACTTTCACCTACCATCATTGCAATGATGATTTTGATTTGGTGGAAAAAGTACTCAACTTAGGTTTGAATTCTGAAGATTAGGAATTACACTTTATAGTGAAACATTAAAGTTAAAAAAGAAATCAAGAATTACTTAATCCCCTTATTAACCATGAAAAAACGTCTCAAAAAGCATATCCAAGCTAAAGATTTTGTAAAAATATACTTGGCCGACCAAGATGGATTTGAACTTTATCGTTTCGACGGAATTATACGCGATCAAAATGATGACTATATACTCATGGTGGATTTTACGGATTTAACTTATGACGGTGTAGTTGTGTTTAGAAAAGCAGATGTTTCTGAAATTAAACATAGTAAAAATGAAATCTTCTTTAACACTGTGTTAGCGCAAGAAGGGTTTAAAGATAAAGCCTTGAAAAAAGCAAATAAACTCGGTCTACACCTTAATGATTTTAAGGGAATGATAGAACAAGTCAAGACCCAGAAACTGCCTTTAATTCTAGAACGATTATATGAAAAGGAGACCAAATTCCAAATTGGATCTGTAAATAAAATCGGTAAAAAAAAAGGTCCATATTAACTACTTTAACGCACATGGTGAATTCGACTTTAAGCCTGTTAGTTCAAAATATGATGACATTACCTTTGTGAGAATTGGTGATCCTTATTCAACCTACATGTTTAAACATGCTAAAAAGATTAATTAAGTTATAATGAAAAGCTACATCGATGGATTTGTATTTTTCTTACTGCTTTTTACGCTTTTGGCATGTGAGCAAAGTCCAACATCTAAAACCTTTACGGGTGATTTAGCATTAGACATTGAAAAGGATACCCTTTATCCTTCGTCAGCACGACTACCCGAACCTGATATTTTGGAACGCTTGAAATTTCAAAAGAGAAGGATAGATACACTTCTGGCAAATGATAAATTGCAAAAAGAATTATGGCTTATAGCGGAAGGCACAAAACAAATCATTCGTCTTCAGCGTCAGGATTTACTCGACACATGTACGAACACCACATTTATACTTTTTAGAGATAATTCAGGAAAAGTTCTATGTGCAAGAGAAGTACCCTATATCCAAAGTGGAGATGGATTAATAAGTTATACGCATTACTTTGATTCAGAGGGTAAAACCTTTGCTTTTGAAAGGTACATCACCTATCTCAGTTCTAGCTATAAGGATGACTATCTCTCAGAAAACATCATCGAACTCTACAACCAAGACTTTAACAAAATTCATCGTGATAAAACGTTAAATATTGAGAAGGGGGAGCATCCGTGGAATTATAGTTATGAAGTGGCTCCTACTTTTGAAGTATATTGGGAAAGAATAAAGATAACCGAACACAAGGATTAAATAGTATGCCACAAACAATAGACATTTTTCAGCCTAATTCACCAAAAGCTTGGAGAGAATGGTTGGCTAAAAACCACAAAGAAGAGGAAGCTGTTTGGCTCGTTTTTCATACCGTTAAATCGGGAAAACCAAGTTTAACTTGGAGCGAAGCTGTAGACGAAGCCTTATGCTTTGGTTGGATAGATAGTAAAAAGGTTAAAATTGATCAGGACACTTATCACCAATACTTTTGCAAACGCAAACCCAACAGTACTTGGTCTAAAGTAAACAAGGACAAAGTGGAACAACTCAAAGTAGAAAACCGCATGCAAAAAGCCGGATTAGCCGTAATTGAAAGGGCTAAGAAAAATGGATCTTGGACCTTGCTAGACAGTGTAGAAGCACTTATAGTTCCGGAAAAATTAAACCTTGAATTCAACAAATATGAAGGAGCCAGAGACTACTATGAATCCTTGAGCAAATCTTCC
>NZ_JBVCPV010000233.1:0-3795 GCF_057456495.1 Lishizhenia sp.
CGAGTTTTGACTTGGGGATTTTTTTTATTCAGGCGTAAAAGCTGTAAATTGATACTGAATTAATATCCCGTGTTATGGCAGTATTATTAGAGGGAAACGAGGTACAAACCTCTGGAGAACTTCCCAAAGTAGGAGAAATGGCAAAAGACTTTCAACTCACAGCAACAGACATGAGTACGAAGACTTTGGCCGATTTTAAAGGTTATCAATTGATCGTAATCACTTTTTTAAGTGTAGACACCTCCACCTGTTCCTCCGAATTGCGTGAATTCAATAAAAGAGCTACAGCCCTTGAAAACACAAAAGTACTCTGTGTTTCAAGAGATTTACCCTTTACGCAGCAAAGATTTTGTGGTGCAGAAGGTATAGATAATGTTGTCATGCTTTCCGATTTCAAAAATGGGTCTTTTGCCAAAAATTATGGTTTAGAAATGGTAGACGGACCACTTCAAGGTCTACCCTCTCGCAATATCATTATTATAAACAAAGAAGGTAAAATTCAATATACACAACAAGTTCCTGAGGTTTCTCATGAACCCGATTACGAAGAGGCTTTAAACGCCCTATAATCATTACCCCAGGCCAATTGGCTTGGGATTTTTTTTGCATTAAGAATTTTGATTGCATACACTTCCCTGTTCTCCCCTTTAATTACTGGGTAAAACACTAATAAATCAATGGTCAAATCGATTTCTCTATGAATTCGTTTCAACTATGGAAATAATTCTATTTCTTTAGCTCCCAAACACACTATTCTTAAAAAATGAAAAAGCTCAGTTTAATGGTCTTGACCCTTCTTGGGGCCTTTGGTTTACAAGCGCAAGACATTGATTTAAAAAGTAAAAACTTTAAAGCTACCGCTGCCTATTACAATAAGGTTATTGAAGGTGATGCACAGATTTCCTTACTTAACCTTTTCTTCACCAATATGCCCAAAGGGGCCGACTTACACCACCATTACACTGGTAGTGTATACGCAGAAACCTTCTTGGATTGGGTAGAAAAGAAGAATTGGAGTATAAATCAAACTACTTTAAAAATCAGTAAATCTCCTGCTTCGAGTGGTACAGATTTAATAAGTGTAGCTGAATTGCGCTCAAATGATGCTTTGTACAGAGAATTGTTGACTTTATGGTCAGACAAAGACTACGACAACCACTACCACCAACAAGTTGCGCCAGATCAAAACTTCTTTAACACTTTTGGATATTTCGGAACTGTTTCTGATGAATATATGTTGGATGGTTTGACTTTATTGAAAGAAAGAGCAAAGGCAGAAAACATCCAGTATTTAGAAACCATGTTAAGTTCTGTTGGTGTGAGTAGTAAAAACTACCCAAATGCAGACACGATGGTCGCTCAATTAAGGAAAGCTAAAACACAAGCAGAAGTTGATGCTGTATTAACACAAATAGATACCTATTACCAAACAGACGCTGCTTACAACAACCGAATCACAACCTTTGTTGCAGAAGTAGATAGCTTACATGCCTTAGTGGAAGACGAAGATTTCACGCTACGCTACCAAAGCTATACAGCCCGTGTAATGAACCCTTTAGAAGTTTATACAGATTTGTCTGCCGCTTTTATAGCGAGCTCTAAAACTCCTTTAATCGTAGGGGTAAATATTGTTGCTCCAGAGAACAACGTAACGGCACTAGAGGATTACACCCTACACATGATGATGTTCAATTATTTGAACAGAAAGTACCCAACTGTGCACAGAGCTTTACATGCAGGTGAATTAACTTTAGGTATGGTTAGACCGAAGAATTTAACTTTCCATATCAATGAAGCTATACACATTGCACATGCTCAACGTATAGGTCACGGTGTAGATATTCCTTACGAAAGTGGTTCACTAGAATTGATTGAATACATGAAAGACAGCGCTGTTGTGGTTGAAATTAACTTAACAAGCAACGAGTTTATTTTAGGTGTTAAAGGGCAAGAACACCCCTACTTAATTTACAAGAAATACGATGTACCTATGATCATTTCTACGGATGATTCAGGTGTTTCGAGAAATAATTTAAGCAATCAATACATGTTGCTAGCAAGTAGATACTCACCTACTTATGCTGAAATTAAACAATATGTTTACAACAGTATTACCCACTCTTTCTTAACAGAAGAAGATAAGCAAAAAGAATATACAAAGTTGGATGCAAAATTCAAGGCTTTCGAAGCAATGATGGCCAAGAACTAAGAAGCGCATAGGTTTTTCAAACAAAGAGTCCTGCCAATTGGGTGGGACTTTCTTTTTGATACATACTTCTAAATTGAAATTAGACCAAAAGATTTAAAAAGAAGCTCTTTTTTCTTTAAATCTTTAAATACTAAAACGAAGTTTAGACTTAAATTTTTATATGATTTCTTCAAGGTGCCTGCTTAAATATTTAAATTTTGTCACCCCTACTAACAAACTAAAAGTCTAAGGGCTTTAAATTCTATGGAACCCAAATATTCTCTATTTTGGTCTCTATAAGCGCTAAGGATTGAATTCAATAGCGACCAAGCAAATAAATACGAAAGATGAAAACACACTCAATATTAGGTGCAGAGCCATTAGCAGCACCCTTCAAAACAGAAGATCCATTTATGTTTTGTGCTTACCACAAAGACGCTTACCCCAAGGGAAATGAAAGTTTAGGAGTAAATAAAGATAGGTTAGCAGGTCATAGTATGGGTAGTGATTTTGACCCACAGCTTGATTTTAGAATGTACCACGGGAGCAATGTACCCGGTTTTCCCTATCACCCACACAGTGGTTTTGAAACTGTAACCATAGCTGTAGAAGGAGCTGTAGACCACAGTGATTCTTTGGGTGGTGCAGGAAGATTTATGAATGGAGATGTGCAATGGTTAACCGCAGGTAAAGGGGTTCAACACTCTGAAATGTTCCCTTTATTGCATACAGATAAAGACAATCCTTTTGAGCTCTTTCAGATATGGTTAAATCTACCGAGTAAGAGTAAAAAAGTAGATGCGCATTACAAAATGCTTTGGAGTGAGGATATTCCAGTTGTCGAACTTAAAGATGAAAAAGGAAAGCTTGCGAAAGTAAAAGTAGTTGCCGGTACTTTAAACGGAACCAAAGCTTTGGATCCCAACCCAAACTCTTGGGCAGCAGATCCCGAAAACGAGATAGCCATTTGGACCATTAAATTAGAAGCAGGAGCAACATTTACCCTACCAAGCGCTAGCAAGGCTGTGAATAGAAACATCTATTTCCATGAAGGTACTGAGCTTACTATAGATGGTCAATTGCTTAATTCTCATGCACGTTTAAAATTAGACGCAACGCAAACTACAACGATCGAAAATGGAGATGAAGAAGCTTCCATCCTTTTACTACAAGGTAAACCTATAGGAGAACCTGTGGTACAATACGGACCTTTTGTTGCCAATACTGAACAAGAACTACATGAAACCATGGCCCTTTACCGTCAAACCGAATTTGGAGGCTGGCCTTGGCCCATGCGCGAACAAGTATGGGACAAAAACAAAGGACGATTTGCCAAGTTCGCGGACGGTACCGAAGTGGTGAAGTAAGCAATGAAAATATATTGAAAGGAGTGAGTTTTTTTTAGCTTGCTCCTTTTTTTGTTTGAGGGGTTGAAGTTCGAGCGTTCGAGTGTTTGATGGTTTGAGGGTTTGAGGGTTTGAGGGTTAGAACTTAGGAAAGATTTAAGGATGCTAGAAACCTTTCAAGATGAATAACAGACAACAATCACTTATCCTTCAACTTAAAATATATTATATTCGGTAATTGAAACACATCCATTTACCTTC
>NZ_JBVCPV010000234.1:0-3789 GCF_057456495.1 Lishizhenia sp.
CTTTCTCAAAGTAAACTTCCGTAAATTTTAGGCATAAAAAAATCCCGACAATTTCTTATCGGGATTTTTCTGGGTGGACGATGGGATTCGAACCCACGGCCTCCGGAACCACAATCCGGCGCTCTAACCAACTGAGCTACAACCACCATGTAAAAAACTAATCTCAAAGCTTTCAAGTATACTCTCTTGCTTCCGTTAGCGGGTGCAAATATATTAAATTTAGATTTACATAAACAACAAAATTCACCTTTTTTTTCATTAAATTAGATAAAAAGAAAATTCAAATTTTATGACTAGCTCAGAACTCATTGTAAATGAATTCAAAAGGCGTGTTTTCACAGAATCGTATTCGAGAATATTTAAGTGCCTTTCTATGATTTCGGATGAAGAATTATGGTTTACCCCCAATAAAAACACTCCGAGCATAGGTTCTTTGGTCTTACATTTATGTGGAAATGGTAAACAATGGATAGTTTGTGGATTAGGATCCGCTCCAGACCATAGACAAAGAGAAAAAGAATTTGAAAAACACCTCAACATAAAAAAAAGCGAGCTCGTGTTTGTGATGGAAAATTTAAAAATTCAAATTACAGAGGTTTTGCACACCATAAAAGATGAAGATCTTCACCAACCGAAAAACATACAAGGCTTGGAAGAAAATGTTTTTTCTGTTTTGGTGCATGTACTCGAACACTTTTCTTACCATACAGGGCAAATCACAACACTCACTAAAATCATTACCAATAAGCAAACCGGTTATTACGATCAGCTGGGGTTATAAACACTTCTTGTTAATAACAATCAAAACATACACTTGTTCCATAGCTCTTAAGCGCTAATTTTGTAGGAAACAGAATTAGATATGCTAAAGATAGGAGTTTTGGGTGCTGGTCACCTCGGTAAAATTCACATCAAACTTATATTAGAATTGAAGGAAGAATACCAATGTGTTGGTTTTTACGATCCTTCAGACGAAAATGCTCAAACGGTTATAGACACCTATGGATTGAAGCGTTTTGGAAGTATTGAGGAGTTAATCGCCGAAGTTGACTGTGTAGATATAGTAACACCAACCATTTCTCATTACGACTGTGCTGCTTATGCTTTGCGTAACTCTAAACATGTTTTTATTGAAAAGCCTATTACAGAAACGGTAGACGAAGCAAAATCTTTGATTTCCCTAGCGCACGAGGCAGATGTTAAGGTTCAGGTGGGGCACGTAGAAAGGTTCAACCCTGCTTTCCAAAAAGCTTTGCCTCACTTCAATAACCCTATGTTTATTGAGACTCACCGTTTGGCGCAGTTTAATCCAAGGGGGACAGACGTTCCTGTAATCTTGGATTTAATGATACACGATTTAGATATCATTTTAAGTGTCGTAAATTCTCCTGTTAAGCGTGTATCTGCTTCAGGTGTTGCTGTAGTTTCTGACACACCGGATATTGCCAATGCTCGTTTAGAATTCGAAAACGGATGTGTGGCGAACCTCACCTCTTCTCGCATCTCTATGAAGAATATGCGTAAATCTCGCTTCTTCCAAAAAGATGCTTACATCAGTGTAGATTTCTTAGAAAAAGAGTTAGAAGTCGTAAAGATGGAAAATGTAGAAGGAGAACCCGGACCTTTCGACATGGTGTTGGAATTAGGAAATGGTAAACCAGACAAAAAGATAATGTTTGACAAGCCGGAAGTTGGTGAAGTAAACGCGATAAAAGAAGAGTTAAGAACATTCGCAGAATCCATTGTCAATAATACAACTCCAAAAGTTCCGATAGAAGATGGATACAACGCTTTGGTAGTTGCCACAGAAATATTGGAGAAATTAAAAATGACGGGAAACCTGGTCAACAACAATATTTAGTATTCTACATCGTTCTTTTTCTAATATTTAACACTTTTGCAGTCTGTTAAAAAAGAATAAATCAATAGTCAATGCTTGTGCATTCGCTTTTCTTTGATGAAAATTGATTGAATTCTTAAAAAATATACAATGAAACACTTATTCTATCTCTGTTTACTGGCATTTGTAATCAATGGTTGTGCAAAAAAGGTTGACGCTCCTTTATGGTTAAAGGTGGACAAATTTCAACTGAATGAAAATCCTTTTGCATCAGACCAAGGTGAGTTAACCGAAAACATAACGGATGCTTGGGTAAATATGGATGGTGAGATTTTGGGAGTTTTTTCCTTACCGATAAAAATTCCAATCATTGCAGACGAAGGAGAACATAGTTTTGTAATTATTCCTGGAATTAAGAACAACGGTATAAGCTCTACGAAATCACGTTATACCTTAATGGAGCCTTACTCGGTAGATCTAACGCTTACCAAAGGAGACACAGCTTCAATTGCTCCTGAAACACAATACTACGACGACTTAACATTTTGGATAGAAGATTTCGAGAACATCAACAACTTAAAGTTAGAAGAATCTAATGCCTCTTTAGCGAGTTTAGGAACAACCAACGATCCCAACATTGTTGAATACGGGAACTATTGTGGACACATAGAATTAACCGATGACGACTCCCTTTTCTACGCTTATTCATCAGCTCCTTTATTGCTTCCTACCAATGGTAGAGTTGTTTATTTGGAAGTAGATTTTAGGACTTCACATGACTTAAGTGCGCGTTTTATCAACTCAACAAATGGTGTAACTAGCGACGATGCCATTGCAACGATGAGAGCCCAAGAAAGCCCTAAATGGACGAAAATATATTTTAACCTCAACGAACTACTTGCCGTTTATAACCAAGCTGATTTTTATGGAATTGCCTTAAGAGCTATCAAAAACAAGGTAGGTCCGCAAGACATTTACATCGATAACATCAAGGTGATATACTAGTTCTACATGCAAAAAAAATTTACTTCTCTATTAATAGTAACAGATTTCCTAATGGCTGCTTTAGCCTGGGCTAGTTTCTTTTACTTTAGAAAAACAGTTATCGAAGTCGCACCCTTTGTAATTAATACTGAATTCATTTTAGGAGTAATTTTAATACCAGCGTTTTGGGTTACGCTTCACGCCCTTTTGGGTACCTACATCAACCCCCTCCGTTTGTATAGGATGAAAATATTGAGTTTAACAACATTAAGCTCTATCATCGGAACAGTAGTCATCTTCTTTGTCTTTCTTTTGGATGATGAAATTGATGGACATCACCTCTATTACAAGTCATTAAGTGCTGTTTTTATTTTACAATTCTGCTACACCCTCCTACCTCGATTCATTATCGTTAATAATTTGGTGCAAAAGGTACATGCAGGAAAAATCGGCTTCAACACTTTGCTTATTGGTGGTAGCCAGAAAGCAGTTGATATTTACGACGAAATCAAATTCAATCATCAAAACTCAGGAAATAAGTTTATCGGTTTTGTTAACTTAAATGGGATAGACAAAAACCTTGAAGATAGACTCCCTTATTTAGGACATTTTAATGATTTTGATAAGATTATTACTGATCTCGACATCGAGGAAATCATCATTGCTCTCGACTCTACAGAACACGAAAAGCTGCGTAAAATCATTGCCAAAGTTTCTGGTAGAGACCTTAAAATCAAGGTAATTCCAGACATGTACGACATACTTTCTGGATCTGTAAAAATGAACAACATTTTCGGAGCACCACTTATAGAATTGAATTCAGAAATACTTCCTATTTGGCAACGAGTTTTAAAAAGGGGAATTGACGTTATTTGTGCAAGTATCGCTCTTATTCTTTTAACTCCTGTTTACATTACGCTGGCGATATTGGTAAAGACCTCTTCTGAAGGACCTATATTCTTTAA
>NZ_JBVCPV010000235.1:0-3768 GCF_057456495.1 Lishizhenia sp.
CATATTAAGTACACCGAGTTACTCTCCTCTACCTGACTCAAAAACTTACTTTTTTACTGATTATCGTGCCGCCCAGTTTGTGGGAGGAGGTATGAATTTAATATGGACCTTAAATAATGCCTTGGACGTACGTATAGATCCGTACATTTTCCAACCCATCAAGGAAATAAATAGATTGGATGATGGAAGCTTTTTCTATAAAAACTGGGGAGAGACAAAAATCATGGCTGCCGGATCTATCATTTACAACAGTCCCATTGGTCCTGTAAGGTTCACCACCAATTACTTTCCTGTTCAAGAAAAGCCTTGGAGTGTGCAATTGAGTTTTGGATATGTAATATTCAACGATAGAGCCATTCGTTAATTGAAGAAAATACCTGTATATTTTAATTAGAATATTAATTTTACCCATCAAATTTAAGGTATGGGAAAGATTATAAGTGGTATTCAGCAAATGGGTATAGGAGTACCTAATGTTGAAGAGATTTGGAAATGGTATCGAAAATTTTTCGGTGTAGATGTAAAAGTATTTGAAGAAGCGGCAGAAGCTCCTTTAATGACACCTTATACAGGAGGCGTAGTTCAAAAAAGAACAGCTACACTGGCACTTTCTATGGAAGGTGGTGGAGGATTCGAAATCTGGCAATTCACTTCTCGTAACACAGAAAAATCAGACTTCCCTATTCAACTTGGTGATTACGGATTGTACATCTGTAGAATAAAATCAAGAGATGTAAAAGCATCTTACGACTACATGAAAAAAGAAGGTGCGAAAGTTTTGGGTGACCTTAAAACAACTCCTCACGGTGAGCCACATTTCTTTGTAGAAGATCCTAACGGAAATATCTTTAACGTAGTACAAGAAAATGTAGTTTTCTCTAAAACTAAGTTTGCGGGTAAAACCGGTGGTGTAGCTGGATCTATGATAGGTGTTAGTGATATCGACAAAGCACTTAAATTATACGCAGACGTCTTAGGGTATTCTAAAGTTGAATATGACGTTACCGAAGTAGCCGACTGTTTTTCAGAACTTCCACAAGGTGATAAAAAAGTAAGACGTGTTTTACTTTCTCACCCTCAAATGAGAAAAGGGCCCTTCGCTCAACTTCTAGGACCAACCAAAATTGAATTGGTACAAGCTATAGAAAGAACAGACTGTAGAAAAATATTTGAGAACAGATATTGGGGAGATTGGGGATTCATTCACCTTTGTTTCGATGTTCAACGCATGGAAAAATTAAAAGAAGAATGTGCCCAAGCAGGTTTCCCATTTACCATAGATACTGGTGAAACTTTTGATATGGGAGAAGCTGGAGGTAGATTCTCTTACATCGAAGATCAAGATGGTACCTTAATTGAATTTGTAGAAACACATAAAGTTCCTGTAGCGCAAAAATTAGGTTGGTACATAAACCTAAAAAATAGAAACCCGGAAAAACACCTTCCTAAATGGATGTTAAAAGCCATGGGATTGAACCGCGTTAAATAATACATTGATTGACAAGTACTGAGAATTGACTGAATGGTTCACCATTTGGTCAATTTTCATTTAACTTTACCCCCAAACTATAAAACATGAAACAATTTTCTTTCTTTTTCTCACTTTTAAGTGGACTCCTGCTTTTTTCATGTAGTACAGAATTTTGCGTAAACGGAGAATACGTAGAAACTCCAATTATTCATGCTATTATAGATGCAAATGACACCATACACTTTGTTAAAATAAACAAGACCTTTTTGGGTGATGGTAACGCTTTAGAGTTTGCCCAAGTACCTGATTCAACCTATTTTGAATCTGTTGAAGGAACCGTTGGTGAATTTGTAAACGGAAATTTAGTGCGAGAGTTTACCTTAAAGGACACTGTTATCACCAACAAAGAAGAAGGTATATTTTATGCCCCGAATCAGAAGTTATACTACTTTAAAACACCTGCCAATAATAAACTTAACCCAAGTGCAAGAATAGATTTAGACTTAAATCTAAACAACGGTGATCATATTGTTACAGCTTCTACAGAATTGGTATCAGAAATAGAAGTTCTTGATCCAAAAATCACTTCTCAATTAAACTTCGCGGAAGCAAATGTTGAAGACAATGGTGATTATAAAAATGAAGCTTTCAAATACTCGCAAGGACAAAATGCAGTAATGTATGATTACAGAGTTTACATTACCTACAACGAATTTACCGCTGCTGGTAGTACACAACATACTTTAGAATGGAAAATTGGTGAAGCCAACCCAGAAAGTCCAACCATCGGTAACTTCAATGTAAATGGTATTAGCTTCTACGAATTCCTTAAAAATAGTATTGCTGCAGATAGTGATGTTACCAAAAGAACACTTCACTCTATGCGTTTTCAGGTAATCGGAGGATCAGAGGATTTATACAATTATATCTTAGTAAATCAACCCACCACTCAGTTGGCGCAAAACCAACCTACATATACAAATTTAGAAGGTGCGCTAGGAATATTTACTTCTAGAATGACCAATTCAATAACGCGTACTGCTTTTGGTGGATTTTCTCCAAATTCAAGAATTTTATCTGTAAACTCTACGCGTGAATTGTGTCAAGGAGCAATTACCTCTCCTCTACTTTTCTGTAGTGATTTCATTAATGACCAAAACTATAGTTTCTACTGTAATTAAAGCTGAACAAGAATTGTAGAACTTTCCTTTTTTCTATCTTTATCGGGTGGCAGAAAGAAAGACATTTTTTGTAGAAGTTTTACTTCCCTTGGCCCTAAACAAGTCGTTTACTTACAGGGTTCCCTTTGAGCTGAACGAACATGTAAAACCAGGGATTCGCGTAGTTGTTCCTTTTGGAAAAGCTAAATTATTCACAGGTTTAATTACTAAAGTACACGAAGATGTACCCAGTTATCAGGCAAAGTACATTGAGCATGTATTGGATGAAAACCCTATCATAACGGGGAATCAATTTAAACTTTGGAACTGGATTTCTGATTATTACATGGCTCCTTTAGGCGATGTAATGAACGCAGCATTACCTTCTAACTTTAAGTTGGCCAGTGAAACAAAGATCATTCTACACCCAGAATTCAACAAGAACATACTTGATCGCTTAGACGATAGAGAATATCAAATTTACGAAGCACTTGAAATTCAGGAAGAACTTGACTTAAAAGAGATTTCTGAAATCGTAGGTATAAAAACGATACAACCCATTATTAATAAATTAATTGGATATAAAGTTTTATTAACCAAGGAAGAGTTACGTCATAAATTCACTCCTAAAACAGCTTTGTTTATTCGACTCACGGATGAATATTCTCAACAAGAAAAGTTGGAAGACTTTCTCCAAAAATTATCCGATAGCAAAGGAAAAGAGAAACAGCTCCAAGCCATGCTGACTTATTTAAAGCTGGGTGGATTAAAAGGAAATAAATCTGAGTTTATTTTACGTAAACGTTTGGAAAGCGAGGGAGCATCTGTTTCATCTTTAAATACTTTAGAAAAAAACGGTGTACTTTTTAGTGACCGCTTGGAAATATCTCGTTTGGGAGAAGCTGATGACGAAACCAAGCAACGCAAAGCACTTTCTGAAGATCAGCAACATGCGTTAGACGAAGTAAGAACATCTTTTGAAGAGAAGGATGTATGTTTACTACACGGTGTAACAGGTTCTGGTAAAACAGAAATTTTCGTAGAAATTATACAAGAGCACTTGGATGCAGGTAAACAAGTTCTATTCTTTCTTCCAGAAATTGCTTTATCCACACAATTGATCAACAGACTTTCGGC
>NZ_JBVCPV010000236.1:0-3753 GCF_057456495.1 Lishizhenia sp.
CACCTGCTATTTCATCAAACAAAACAACAATAATCTTGTAAAAACAAGAAAACTATTTATTAAAAAGAAGGACAACTAATCATCCTGAATTTCGGAGATGGTTTTTTACAAGGAATTGTTAATCCTAGAGAAACTTCATGCGCTCCACCAGAAACCCCATTGTTTAACTGAGATACGGTTATATCGTAACTATACCCCACTTTAAAATTGTCTAATTCTATACCAACCAAAAGAATAAATGCATCTCTATTTCTTAAAAAAGCACCTGCCGTAAAAGCCGAATATTTAACGTATGTACCTAAATTCAACTGCTGAAAACCTTGCTGGTAAGAGTACAAAATGGTCGGCATAATAGTCGTTACATTTTGATATTGTGATTTAGACCCTAAAGGAATAGTTGCTGAAGTATGCGCTGTTAGTCGAATAGGCATTTTACTTTCTCCAACAATCACGGATTCATTTGGACGGTTTAAATGTTTAGCCGCCACACCCACGTTAAAGTTTTCATTAAACAAAATCACACCTGCTGACGCATCAAAGAAACCTCTACTTCCACCTCTAACAACATCTTGTGTAGCATAGATAAACCCTCTTCTAGAATCTATTTGATCGGCGAACGACAATTTAGACCAATCCAAGAATTTTTGATTCCATGTAGCCTGTGCACCCAACAGTGCAGACCACTTTCTATTGATTTTTAAGTGATATGAGTAAATAAGTGATAGGTGCGAATGATTCAAGGTATTTCCAGCCATTCTATCGTGAACGGCGGTTACACCAAATCCTCCATTTATATTATCAAAATATTGATCATACGAAGCTGCATAACTCACAAAGTTTCCTGTTAGTGAGGGCCATTGGTTCCTGTAATTGGTAGCTATCCGAGGACAACCATTAGACCCTGCAAAAGCAGGATTTAAATACAGGGGGTTAGCATAGAATTGCGAAAATTCCAAATCTTGGGCTACTACCAAGCTGCTAACAATTGTTGCGATGAATACAATAACTTTTCTCATTTCCTTACATGTTTAAAATGCGGCGTGCATTTCGGTTTGGTTTTAATTTATAGCGAAGGGTTAATTGATGACACAGATACTTCTTGCTGTCAATTTGACTTCGGGAGTAATCTGCATTATAGATGAACCTCACTCTTTTCGCGTCTACCCCTAACGAAAGAGCTGGGTCAAAATCATTACTTATGGCCCCTCCAAAATGAGCACCTTTGAATTTAATATTAGCTCCGACCCATAGCTCATTCCAACTTCCTTGCTGTTGGTAAATGGCATAAGTAGATAACACAGTTTTTTTAGAAAGCGATTTGTAATCTGTTCCTATTTGTGCCTGATAGAAGGGACTAGCTTTAAAGTCTGAACTTAAATCATTGGAGTAAATATTGTTAAAATGTCTTCCAACATTATCGATACTTGCCCCTGCGTAAAACCATGGTGTATTTAATAAGAACCCTGCTTGAACATCTCTATACCATAAAGATTGTCCAGTAGGTGTTTGACCTTCCTCGAAAAACTGTAGCGGCCTTCCTCTATCCAGCTCTATCACTGAACCCATTACTAATTTATCTGCATCAATTTGTTTATTTCCAAACCTAAAACGCAATGCAGGTTCTAATGAAAATTTTTCTCCCAAACTAATTTTTGGTGAGTAGGTAAAGGCTCCCTCCATTGTTTGAACAGCCCCATTATCTATTGTACTATGGTTTAAATCAACACCTATTCCTCCTTTTAATTCGTACACATATGTATCAAAGGATAATCTATTTGAAATTTGGCTAGATGAAGTACCTAGGTATTGCCCTCTTGTAGCCCATTGAATTTTTGGCGCTACCTGCGTACCCACCATTCCCGGGTTTACAGCAAATCCGGTTGCTGATGGTAAACTGTAATATTGATCTCTGTAATTTTTCAATGCTACAGGATTGTTCATGGTGCGTTTTACATCTCTTGAAAACTCATACAATGCTCGCTTCAGTGTAAAAGCTCTTTTATTCGAGCTTGAATGTTGCGCATTGTGATTCACTTTGCTATTAGGCGTATTGCTACTGCTTTCAAAATCATTTGCAGCTCTATCATTCGATGAAGTAACTTTTCTTTCTTCATCATCTAATGTTGCAACAATCTGAGACAAACGTTCTTCAAATTGTTGTTGATTTGTAGTCTGTAGTTCACTTGAAGTTGACGCATCTAAAACTACTTCCTCTCTATTTACAAAATGAAACTGATCCTCTAAAAATGAACGATTAATTGTCCTTTGAGGATTAGTATATGATAAATTTGACTGAATTTCTTGTGCACTATTTTCACCCTTGTTCAAGGAAATAGACGGAGTAACATCTTCTGTTTGCACTTGAGAAAGTAAACCAGTTCTGAACGCATCATTTTGAATTGTAAGATCTAGATCTTTAGAAGCATAGGTCGCTTTTGATTCATCTGATAAAAATAACCAAGCGCTTGCACCCAAACCGAGTACAAAAGCACTCAGTACTCCCCAATAAACAGGAGCAATCTTTCTTTTGTCTTTGAGTAATGCCTGTGTATCAAAAGCAACGGGGTCAGCTTCTACTGAAGCCATCTTCCAAGCGTCTAAATCTGCCGACAATTCGGGATGCACGGCAATAAAATCCATCAACATCTTCTCTTGCGCCGGAGAAAGGTTTCCCTCGTGCAATTCAAACATCCACTTATCTATGTTTTGGATAGAAGGTTCGCTCATTGAAATATAGTTAAATCCTTTAATTGTTTTTGCATTTTCTTTCTTGCTCTGTACAAGTACACCTTAACTTGAGAATCAGAAAGTGATAACATTTCTCCAATTTCTTGGTAGTTATATCCCTCTAAATCTCGCAGTAACACAATACTCTTTTGAATAGGCGGAAGCAACTCCAAAACCTTTTCAATGATTTCCTTCGCTTCAAAACTGTGATTTTCAAATCCACGCTCAGGAAGCGTTTCTGAATTATACACCGTTCTCTTTTTCTTTTTCACGAAGTTGATCAACGTATTGTGTGCGGTGGTAAACATCCAAGATTTCGCCTTCTCGCGCTCTATCTTTTTCCTGTTTTTCCAAAGCTTTTCAAAAACATCTTGTACAATATCATTGCTGTCAGCCTCAACTCTGAGGTACTTTAACACATAGCCGTATAAACGACCGGCGTGTTCATTAACAACTTCATTGTACTCCGTTCTCGTCAAAAGAATGTCCGCTTTAACAATTAAAACAATTTAACCGGTCCTAAAGTTACACCCTTAAAAAAAAGATTTTTGAAAAGTGGTTTTCTACTATTAGGACGCTATGTATAAAAGTAATAAATTTTTAACGAACACTTTGTCTTTTAACATTTTAAGCACACACTCTTGCTAACTCATTATGCACTCCTAGCAACTATAATCCAGAAAACAAACGAAATTCTACGTTAAAATTCTATGAATTTATATATGAAATGAAGATATTTTTAGTTAAGTTTATTGGGTAAACTATACACTATGAAGACACCGGAAAGATTATTTGACATCCCCTACTTACAAATGGAACAGTACCCTCAAGAGGTAATGTTTTCTACAAAAGTGGACAACAAGTGGACGGCTATTTCTACCAAGGAATTTCTCGAGCAAGCCAACGAAGTTTCCAAAGGGTTAATTGCTCTTGGAATACAGCCAGGTGATAAAATCGCTTTGGTTTCTCCGAACAGGTATGAATGGAATATTATGGATATTGGAATTCAACAGACGGGAGCTATAG
>NZ_JBVCPV010000237.1:0-3687 GCF_057456495.1 Lishizhenia sp.
CCTACGAAACGAATACCTAAACCAAACAATACCTTCTCAAAAGGAACTTGCTTACTTGCTTCTATACCTTGTAACATATTATTGGCCGATTTATCTGCCATTCTATCCAAGGCTATAATGTCGTCGAAAGTTAAAGTATAGAGATCTGCATAATTTGAAATCAAACCTTTATTCACCATTAAACTCACGGTTTCGGTTCCGAGTCCGTCTATGTTCAATGCCTTGCGCGAAATAAAGTGATCTATCTTTCCTATGATTTGAGGTCTACACCCTAAATCGTTTGGACAATAGTGCTGTGCTTCTCCCTCTGTTCTTTTGAGTTCTGTTCCACATTCCGGACACTCCTCAATAAAAACAATAGGTTGAGCGTCTTCTGCTCTAGCTTCCAAGTTCACCCCAACAATTTTGGGAATGATTTCTCCACCTTTTTCTACATAAACTTCATCGTGTTCATGTAAATTCAATTTGGCGATTTGGTCGGCATTGTGCAAAGAAGCGCGTTTTACCGTAGTCCCCCCCAATTGTACAGGTTGCAGATTTGCTACAGGAGTGATGGCTCCTGTTCTACCAACTTGGTAGGTTACCTCTTCCAAAATAGAAGAAACCCGTTCTGCTTTAAATTTATAAGCAATGGCCCAACGCGGAGATTTGGCGGTAAAACCAAGCTCTTGTTGCTGACCATAATCATTTACTTTTATAACAACTCCATCTATCTCAAAAGGCAAATTAGCTCTCTCCACATCCCAGTGATGTATAAAGTCCATGATACCATCGATAGAATTGGTTTTTACAATGTATTTCTTTTCTTCTTTAGGAACTTGAAATCCCCAATTCGCTGCAGTTGCTACCGTTTCAAAATGTCCGGTACCCGGCAAATCACCACCGTAAACTCCGTACAGCAAACAATCCAATCCTCTATCTGCAACAACTTTTGAATCTTGCATTTTCAAGGTTCCAGAAGCCGTATTTCTTGGGTTGGCAAATTGTTGTTCTCCCAACTCCTCGCGCATAGCGTTAAGCTGGTGAAAGTTTTCTAATGGAAAGAAGATCTCCCCTCTTATTTCAAAATCTTCTGGATAATCTCCTTTCAATTGTAAAGGAACCGTTTTGATGGTACGCACATTGGCCGAAACATCCTCTCCCTGTGTTCCATCTCCACGCGTTACGGCTTGTACAAATCGACCATTCTCATAACGAATTCCTATGGCAACTCCATCGTACTTTAACTCACAAACGTATTCTATATCGCCCTCTACATTCTTACGTACACGCGCTTCCCACTCCTGAATTTCTTCTTTGGAATAGGAGTTCGACAAAGACAACATCGGGTATTGGTGCACCACCGTTGCAAACTTTTTGGTGATGTCTCCCCCTACTCTTTTGGTCGGACTATTCGGATCTGCCAAGTCTGGATGTTTCTTTTCCAAATCTTCCAGTTCCTTGAGCATTTGATCAAAATCATAATCACTCACCTCCGATTTATTTTCCACGTAGTAAGCATGATTTAGCGCATGCAACTTTGCGGTTAATTCTTTTATTCTATCGCGAACGTTCATTGTTTAAAATTTTGTAGCCTTTAACATGCGGTCTTTCCCCTGCATGTCTTGCTTTAATTCTACCATGAAATAGCCCATACTTTGCAACATGTTCTGGGTTGCAGCGGCATAATTTTCATGCAATTCAAAGTAAATGCTTCCTCCCTCTTTTAAATGAACCATACCATACATTCCAAGGTTTCTGTAAAAAACCAAAGGATCATTATCATCCACAAAAAGTGCAATCCCCGGCTCATGGTCTAGAACATGATCTGCCATAAAGCTTTTATCGGCATTCGGAATATAGGGCGGATTAGATACGATTACATCTAAATTCTTAGGAGCACTCTGTGCGATGTTAAGGGCGTCTTGTTTTTCAACGCTAACATCCAGTCCGGTAAAAGCAACATTTTCTTTCGCTACCGCTAAAGCTGCATCATCGTAATCTATAGCTTTTACCTGGGCTTGGGGCAAAGCCTTTTTAAGCGCCAGTGCAATACACCCTGAACCTGTACACCAATCTTCTAGTGTTAACTCCTTTTCTTTCTGAGCAGCATCTTCCACTATCCAATGTACTAACTCTTCGGTTTCTGGTCGTGGAATAAGTACACCAGGTTTTACTTTTAGCTCCAAATTGTAGAAATAAGTTTCTCCTAAAATGTATTGAAAAGGTTCACCCGAAAGTAGACGTTTTACAGCAGCTCTAAAAAAGAGCAAATCAGATTCACTTACTGTTCCATCTTTGTGTAAAAGGTAATCGTCAAAAGCAAACCCTAAACGTTGGGCAATCAAGCTTTTGCTAATGGTTTTTATCTCATTACCACTAAAATTATCTCGCAGCTTTTCTTCAAAATAAAGCTCTACCGATTTGATATGATTATCCTTTACAAACATGCGGCAACAAAGTAAGTAAAACTCCCCGAAAAATGAAGCCTAAAAAGCTAAATTAAGCAACTCAAAAACCAAATAATCACACAGTTATTTTGAGTAGTTAAGAATTAGGTAGTTATGGGATAAGTGATAAGTTCGAAAACTAAATTTTGGTTTCCAAATGATGACGTCTAATCATCTACCTATTTTTTTCACTTTAGGGATAGTAGCGGCAGCGCCGTGTTGGAGAGGCTCTTGAATGTTGCGTGCTTTGGGGCGACCAAGAAGCCACACTACACGCTACAATGAAAAGTCTCTCCAATTAAGGACTACAGCGAAAAGCCCGACCCCAAGGGGCTTGGGGAAAAGCAAATGAGAAAACATCATGTACAGAGCTATTACGGAGTTCTCCTTAAAAATATATGCAGGATCTCATGGTGGGCCAGAGGAAAACAAATATTTTAGTGCGCGATTAAAACAAGATCTACTGTATTACTACTCATGAACAAAAAAAGTAAGACATATTGCATGCTACGCAGATTATTGATGTGTCTAGTATTTTTGATTCTAGTACCCCAAACACATGCACATCAAAGTATAATTGAGCTAAGCGCTAAGGCCAATAACTTTTTAAACGATTCGCAGTTTGATTCTGCCCTTGTATATTTTGAAAAGGTTAAACAACACCCAAAGATAACCGATCAGCAACTTGGAGAGGTTTATTTAAAAATGGCGCAAACCAACAAGTTAATGGAAGAGTATAAATATGCCCTTTTCTATTTAAACAAGGCCGAGACGCACAATAAAACACTTTATAAAATTGAGGAATTAGCAAAGGTTTACGTGTATTTTGTTGAATTTTACCGTTCCCTTGCCAAGTATGAAAAGGCTGAAAAATACATCGCCTTATTCGAGGACTTACAACAAAAGCACAACCTATCTCCACAAGTCTTGGCACATTATTACAACCGTAGGGCAGCCCTAGCCATGGAAGCCCACGCCGACGTGAAAGAAGTAATAGCATTTTCTCGCAAAGCCTTGGACTTAGCAAACGAAATGCAGGATAAGGAATTACAGGCTATATCCTTCAATGAAATTGGTTTTGTGTATTTAAACATACAAAACCCCGAGGCATTAAGCTATTTTCAGAAAGCTCTGGATATTTGGCGTGACCAAGGGAACCATAGATCTATGGTAACTGTGCTCGAGAACATTGCCCGACTTCACTTTAATAACGGGGCATATACTAAAGCTCTGCAAACTTGCGATGAAGCCTTGCTCC
>NZ_JBVCPV010000238.1:0-3682 GCF_057456495.1 Lishizhenia sp.
CAGCCTAATTTTATTTATCGAACCGACCAGTTTTTACAAAGAGACATGTTAGATAATGGTGTAGGTGCTCACCCCATTTTGGTAGATTTAAACGGCGATGGACTTTTAGATCTCATCTTGGCCAACTTCTATCGCTACAAAGATTTATTAGATAAAGAAAGCGCCATTCAATATTACCAAAATACAGGAACTGCTGCTCAACCCGAATTTACTTTAATAACGGAAGACTGGAATAATTTTGCCAATTCTAATTTCGGACTTAGAATACACCCCACTTTTGGAGATATAGATAATGATGGAGATTTGGATATGTTTATAGGTTCTGAATTGGGAAATATTCACTATTTCGAAAACACAGGCTCGAGTACCAATCCTAACTTCAATTCACCTCTATTAAACATTACTGATGCAACCGGCATTGTAATCGATGAGGACGCATATGTGAGTCCACAATTGTTTGATCTTAACAAGGACCAACTTCTTGACCTTATCATAGGAAGAAAAGACGGAACCATTGCTTATTATGAAAATACCGGAACTTCCTCCAATTATGAATTCACGTTGAGCAACACCATGCTTGGTAATGTTGACGTAAGCATAGGAACTTCTGATGGTTTTGCAACTCCTCACTTTATCAATAAAAATGACACGCTTTATCTTTTCTCGGGGAGTAGAAGTGGGAAACTTTGGGTCTACGACGATATCGCCGACAATTTAAATCCAGGAGATGTTTTCAATTTAATCAGTGACGATTATTTGTCCATTGACGCCAAGGCCTATTCTTCGGTGGCAATCGCTCAATTGAACAACAATCTCTTTTTAGACATGCTTTATGGTCATGATTTAGGTGGAGCTTGGTTATTTGAGGCTGATCCTAATATCACTTATGGTATAGTAGAAAAAGAAGTACCTACCTTATTTATTTACCCGAACCCAAGCAAGGGTTCTGTTCAAATTGAAGGAAATTTTAGTGCACAAAACACGCTTCTAGTATACGATACACAAGGAAGATTAAGTCTAGAAGTTAATAATATCAATGCGCAATCGGTAATTGACGTAAATCATCTTGAAAAAGGAATGTATCATCTCATTTTACGCGATAACGATACCGGCCGCGTGTATAGAAACAAAGTCTTGATTCACTAAAGGGTTAAAACTTTTTCAAAACTTACATGATCGAAACTTAGTTCTGGTTCCTCCTTGTAAATACCAAACATCGTTGAACCACTTCCCGTCATAGCGGCATAAACAGCACCTTCTTTGTAGAGTTGTTCTTTTATTTCAGCCAATTCAGGATGATTTGGAAAGACACTGGCTTCAAAAGAATTGGTCAAAGTTCCTTTCCATTGTTCTATAGGAGTAGTAACAACTTTTTGCGGATCTTTCAATCCTTCTAAAAATTGAATATTTCCATAAGCTTCGGCAGTGCTTACATGCACACCAATATTCAACAATTTAATATAGTACCCTTTAAGATCAAGATCAATATTGCTCAATGTTGTCCCTGTATCGGTAGCGTATTGTGCATGGTTACGAATAAAGAAAGGACAATCACTTCCTAGTTGCGCAGCATACTTGCATAATTCATCTTCACTCAAATTCAATTCAAATAAATCATTCAAAAGAATTAAGGTGTAAGCTCCATCACTACTCCCTCCACCGAGGCCGCCACCCATAGGGATAATTTTATGTAAATGTATCTTTACAGGAGAGAGATCATAGTCCGCACGCAGCAGTTCATATGCTTGCACACATAAATTGCTCTTTTCGGAACCAGGAATGGCTAATCCTGAAGAAGAAAATTGAAAAATATCGCTTTTTATTACTTCTAAAATATCTTGCCACGCAATGGGGTAAAGTACTGACTGTATGGTGTGATAGCCATCTTCTCGCTTAGCTAAAACATTCAAACCGAGGTTAATCTTACATCCTGGGAAACATATCATGCTCCAAATGTATAAATAGCTTTTATTTTTTTGTAACTTTCGCCACCCAAATTAGAAGCATATGGCGACTTATTTAGATTTTGAAGAACCAATAAAAGCCCTCGAAGAGCAGATTGAAAAAGCCAAAACACTTGGTGAAGAGTCTGACATGGACATGGGCGATAAGATAGAAGAATTAGAGAACAAGTTAGAAAAGAAGACCAAAGAGATCTTCACTAACTTAACTCCTTGGCAACGTGTACAACTTTCACGTCACCCAGATAGACCATATACATTGGCCTACATAGATGCAATGACAGATGGAACTTTCCAGGAATTGCACGGTGATAGAAACGTGAAGGACGACAAAGCAATGGTAGGTGGTTTCGGTCAGTTAGATGGACAAACAGTGATGTTTATCGGTCAACAAAAAGGAGCGAACACGAAAATGCGTCAGTACAGAAACTTTGGTATGGCTAACCCAGAAGGGTACAGAAAAGCTTTACGTTTAATGAAGCTGGCTGAGAAATTCAACAAGCCTATTGTGACGTTGATTGACACTCCGGGAGCATTCCCAGGACTGGAAGCTGAGGAAAGAGGTCAAGGTGAAGCTATCGCGCGTAACATCTATGAAATGATGAAATTGAAAGTTCCTGTAATCTGTGTAGTTATCGGAGAAGGAGCTTCTGGTGGAGCATTAGGAATTGGTGTTGGTGATAGAATCTTGATGTTAGAAAACTCTTGGTACTCTGTAATTTCACCAGAAAACTGTTCTACAATCTTGTGGAGAAGTTGGGATTACAAAGAAACAGCTGCTGAAGCATTGAAATTAACTTCTACAGATATGAAGAAGTTGAAGATCGTTGACGAAGTGGTTAAAGAGCCATTAAGCGGTGCACATAGAAAGCAAGATGAAATCTTCGCTACACTGAAGAAAGTATTGAAGAAAGAGATTGCTGCACTTTCTAAGCTTGATGCCGACAAACGTTCTGCAGAAAGAATTAAGAAATTCGAAAAAATGGGTGTTACTAAATAAGTAAACCTATAACGATATAAAGAAGTCCTGGTGTTCACATCAGGACTTTTTTTATGCCCTTATCCTTCATAAGGAGCACAACCTATACCTTATTCCTAACAATCTTAAACTGGGGTACTATACATAAAAAAAGCAAGCTCCTTTCGAAGCTTGCTCTTACTAAATATAAACGTAGAGGTTTATTGTTTCACTATTCTCACCATAGCTTTCTGATCGTTCTTATCCGTTACTTCTAATAAGTAAACACCTTTAGGAAGATCTATATTCATAGTGATGTGATCTGAGTAACTCATCTCATCTACCTGAATCAATTCTCCCGCCAAGTTAAATACTCTAAAGCTAACGTGATCTTGAACTTGATCAAAGCGTACATTAAATGTTCCTTGTGTTGGGTTAGGGTAAACTGTAAAGGCTTCTGCCAATTCAACCTTCTCTACACCTACTGTAGTAACAGCGATACATTCTGATGTATCAACACATCCATTTAAAGTAATTATTACGCCATAGTTTCCATTTGCCGTAGCTGTAAAACTTTGTCCAGTTTCGCCAGCAATAAATGAATCATCTGCACAATCAAACCATTGGTAGGTTGCACCTGCTTGATCTGCAGTTAACGTAATTTCATTTACAGAAACCGCTGGATCTATACTTGTAATATTGATTTGTACAGATTGTGTTGCTGAACAAACTCCAGTTGTTGTGTACGTTACCGTGTAAGACC
>NZ_JBVCPV010000239.1:0-3655 GCF_057456495.1 Lishizhenia sp.
GTATCCAATGATATTGGCCCATTTTTCGTTGAAAATTGTCTCACCCGTTTGAATATTCCACTCCCATGTACCTACATCGGTACCTGCGATGATAAACTTATACCTTTCAGCTTGTTGCTGAAGTAATTGAAGGGTGCTTAATTCCCCCTCTGTGTTGACATACTCTGATAAAGCTCCAATAATGTAGCGTTGTTCATTTACACTCGTGTAGAGTTTACAATCAATGTTGAAATGAAGTTTTTCCTTTTTTGCATTCAGAAAATTTATTGTTCCACTTTTATGAGCTTTGTTAAATTGGAAGTAATCAACATAGGGTTGAAGTGCTAAAGTATTGTTATTGATATCAATCAGCGCTTTTTCAATGTCTGATGATAATCTATAATTGTATCCAAACAATTTTATCAATAATGAGGAAGCGAATGTGATTTTCTGTTGGGAAAAATCATATACCCAATAACCATCGATACCATGGGTATTCACGAAGTTTAAATTCTCTTCAACACGTAAAATTGAATGCGTCGTCATGTTGTTTTACTTATAGATAGGAGCAATTTAGTAATTTCAATTGAAGCTTTAGTTCATTCTTATAACTTCCTTTTACTTTATTTTTGATTGCTTAATAATGAAGCGATGTATAGCGCTGTAAAACAGAGGAGTCCATTGATTCCTAATAGTTCAGATCCAATTAAGAAATCACCAAAAATTGGCTTCGAATTGTTCATAAGGATAATAAGTAGGGTGGGAATACTGATACAAATAGCTAGAAGAGCCATTGCATTAACTTTCCTCTTACTTAAAATTCCAAAGAAGAAGAGACCTAAAAGGGGACCGTAGGTATAAGACGCCATTACAAATAAAGTACGGAGAACGTTTTGTTCTTTGTATATGTTTGCCAGGCAAATGGTGATAAAGATTAATACGGTGATACAAAACTGTATGATTTTTCGATAGCGTTGAGATTTCTTTTCCTCAAGACGGTCTATTTTAAACAAATCAAGACTCACAGATGTAGTTAAGGAAGTAAGAGCAGAATCTGCACTGGAGTATGCTGCAGCGATTAATCCTAATAAAAAGGTAATTCCTAGACCTGTACCCAATTGTCCTTTCAAAGCGATGAGGGGGAAGAGTCTATCGTTACGCTTGTCAGCCTCCATTCCGTTGAATACCTCCATAAGCTCAGGTGTTTCTTGAATATAGAGAAATAACATGCCTCCTAGGACTAAAAAGAGTAAGTTAGAAAAGAAGAGAATTACAGAAAAACTCATCATGTTTTTCTGCGCTTCCTTGATGTTCTTACAGGTGAGGTTTTTTTGCATCATATCTTGGTCTAGACCTGTCATACCAAGTGTTATAAACATTCCGGCCAATATGTATTTTAACCAATAGTTTTTAGCATTACCATCGTCGGTAACAAACCAATCCATAGCGCCAATTCCTTCCAAGTGTTGCCAGCTTTGCGCTGTACCAAATTGTTGGGTAATCAAATAAATACTAATCCCCAACGCTACTAGCATAAATGTGGTTTGCAAGGTATCTGTCCAAACAATCGTTTTAATTCCACCTCGGTACGTGTAGAGGTAGATTAATACAAGTGTGATGAAAACAGTTACGTAAAAACTCACGCCCATTTCCTTGAATACAAAATATTGTAATATGTCTGCTACCAGAAATAAGCGTATAGACGCACCGAGAATTCTAGAAATAATGAAAAAAGCAGCTCCCGTCTTATGTGCCGTGTTTCCAAAGCGTTCGCCTAAGTAGGCATAGATAGAGGTGACGTTAAGTCGATAGTACAAAGGCATCAGTACAAAAGCAATAATAACATAACCTATGAGGTAACCAATTACCATTTGCATATAGCTAAAACCTAAACTGTCCACTTCTCCAGGTACAGAAATAAAGGTTACCCCAGACAGTGAAGCTCCTATCATACCGTAAGCTACCAAATACCACTTCGAATTTCTATCTCCTGAAAAGAAAGTAGAGTTCTTCGCTCCTCTAGAAGTGAAATAAGAGATACTTATTAATACAACAAAGTATAAGGCAATAACCGTTAAAATGAGGGTGCTTGACATCGCTTTTTTGTTTCAAAGATAAAGAAGGACAGGACAGTATGGTAAGGGTTCTCAGAGAGTTATAAACATCCAATTTTTACAATCTTTGTTAAAGAATAACAGGGGGGAGGTAATGATACATCCTACATCAGCAATTTTCCTATTTTTGTGACTATGAATAAAATTATGCTTTTTGCATCTTTGTTTGTAGTTTCCTTTGTAATGGGGCAAACAGAGGTTTTTAATGAAGATTTTCAACAGGGAATACCTAATACCTGGACGATTGTAGATAATGATGGTTTAACCGTAGATCCTTCGGTGCAAGAATTTGATTCTGCCTGGATTACTTATACAGAAGATAGCTTGTACGGTGATACTGTTGCGGCGAGTACTTCTTACTTTGACCCTATTGATAGAGCGGATCGCTGGTTAATTTCTCCTGCAATAAATTTAGGAGTATATGGTAATATATTGTCATGGGAAGCAATGTCTGCAGACCCATCTTATCCGGATGATTATAAGCTTTTAATTTCTACCACAGATAATGCTATTACATCTTTTACAGATACATTGATATTGGTAAATAACGAAGTACCATACTGGTTAGAACGCGAAGTGAATTTATCTGATTATGGATATAATGATCAAACAGTTTACATAGCTTATGTAAATACTACATTTAATGGTTTTAAACTGTTTATTGATGATGTGAAAGTAAGGATAGAGGATCCTGTAAGTGTAGAAGAGGTTGAGTTAGTTGATGTCAATGTGTTCCCAAATCCTACTGCAGATAAGGTGTTCATCTCGAGTACCTCAAATGTGACGTACTCTATCGTAAATATGGAAGGAAAAGTGGTGATTCCAGAACAAACTAAAACAGAATGTTCTTTGGTTCACCTACCACAGGGCGTATATTTTTTACAGTATGAAGTAAATGGCACTTACGGTGTTGAACGCATTGTAAAGCAATAGTTAATAAGGCATTGTAAATGGAACGATATGAATGGATGCATCTTTAGAAGATGTGTCCATTTTTTTTGGCACAAATCGAATATTATCTTTTGAGAATTGAGTTATTTTATAGAACGCTTGGGTGCCGTTTATATCTAGGGTAAGCAAGGTGTCTGAATCCTTTAAAGATAAAGCATAGGTACCTTTTTTTCCTGTACTAACATCGAGGTTGTTTTTAGGGTGAAAAAACACATAGCCCGTGTTGTAGAAAATGAGCGTATTGTAATGTGGTAGATTAGGATCTAGCCTTTGGCCATCTTGATCTACTTCCCATACCTTAGAATTGTCGTCGTGTAAGAATTCTAACGGTAGAATAGGTTTCAATTCACTTTCGTGTATGCATGCTCCCATTAATAAAGGGAAGAGGTAAAGACTGATTTTTCGCATTAAAACATTAATTTATTTTTTCGAATACGCTCTTCAAAAAAGGCTTTGGCATTCTTCTTCATTTCGGGTGTGTCTATGCTACCTTGCAAATCTCCTAAAGCCTCTATTAAATGGTATTTTCCTTCCTTGTATTGCAATAACACGTCATAACGTTGGTAGGTGCCTTCTAGATTGTCTACCAAAGAAACAACTAGGTCGTCAAA
>NZ_JBVCPV010000240.1:0-3602 GCF_057456495.1 Lishizhenia sp.
CACCACCTAACAATACATCTCTTTCTGTCATTAATCCAGCAATGTACTTAAATCCAATTTTAGTAGTTGTTGATGCTAAACCATAGTGTTTGGCTAATTTTTCAATTTTAGGTGTACAACTAAATGCAGTGATCACTTCACCCTTCATCCCCTTGTGTTTCACTAAGTAATGAATCAACAATAAAATGATGTGATGAGAATCAACAAACTCTCCTTCTTTGTTGTACAAACCAATTCTATCTGCATCACCATCTGTAGCCAATGCAGAATCTATATTTCCACGTTCTTTAATAAACGCTTCTAGTTCTTTTAAGTTCTTCGCGATAGGCTCTGGAGCTTGTCCCATGAAGCTTGGGTTGTAATCACAATGCAAGAAATGCATATCTGGGAAAATACGTTTTAACACATTTTGTCCAGCCCCATACATGGCATCATACGCCAAGTTCAACCCTGAATTTTTAATTGCCTCGATATCAAAATTAGCCTCTACGTGTTTAACGTATTCTGTTTCTAAATCAGCCGTTCTCAATTGATCTTCCGAAAGTCCGTCTAAACTAACAGTCTTATAATCATAAGGCATAACATCAGGGATGATGGCCTCTACTTCAGCCACTTTTTCAGGAACCAGCGGTCCACCAAAACTAGCCTTTAATTTATATCCATTGTAACTCGGCGGATTGTGAGAAGCTGTAATTACCACTCCTATTCCACAATCGTATTTATTCGCCGCTAATGAAATCATTGGTGTAGAAACAAAGCCTTCCGCCTTAATAACTTGTATACCTTCTTTAATGAAAACTTTAATTGCTGTTTCCATAAACAAAGCTCCTCCAAATCTGCAATCATGACCAATGACGATGCGAGGTGTTTCATAGTTTTGTTTTACCCATTGAGCCGTTGCATAACTCACACGAGCAACATTAGTAGTAGTATATGTATCTGCTATGATGGCTCTCCAACCATCTGTACCAAATTTAATTTTATCCATAGTTAGTTCTAATTCCCTGCTAAAATAATCAATGCTGAATAAAGAGCTCTCTAAGTTTTTGAAATCTTACTTTAAAAATGGATTATCCTACTCAACGTTTCGTCATTATATTACCGCTAAACAACATTCATTTAACACACTTACACCTAATATTTCTTGTAGATAAAGGAAATTTTAATGGAAAATGATATATTCACATTGTGGAGCGATTTATAAACATTCTTGTACTGGATAATCAAGCAGAGAATATTGCCGACTTGAAACGAATTTTAAGTGGAAATGGTAATAATTTAGTTTTTGTTGAAACCCCAGAAGATGTTTACGAAGAACTTAACAGAAGAGAATTTGGAATCATGATCATTAACATTGATGATGAAGCCTTTGGAGGATTAGCTTTTATCAAACAATTAGCCAAGGAAAAGTTGGGAATTGACAGCTATAAAATCATCACTTCTGCCAGAGATGTAAATGGATACCAATTTGTTAAAGGACTCAAACAAGGGGCTATAGACTACATTCACACCCCTTATAAAAGGAGTCTTACCAGAGCGAAAGTTGGTGTTTTGAAAAAACTTTACTTCAAAGATCTTCGCATTAATCAGTTGCTTTCTAATATTCTTCCGGAAAACGTTCTCAACGATTTAAATACTTACGGTAAATTTTCACCGAGAAGAATTGATGATGGTACAGTATTGTTTACAGATTTCGTTGGGTTTACTAAAATTTCAAAGGACATGCTTCCTTTAGAATTAGTAAAACAACTAGAAACATACTTTACCAAATTCGACGAAATTGTTGAGCGTTATAAATTAGAAAAAATTAAAACCATTGGAGATGCCTACATGGCGCTTGCCGGGGTTACCGAAGATAATCAACACCCTGCCATAAGGGCAAGTTTAGCGGCCATAGAAATGCGTGATTTCATTAACACGCGTATTGCAATCTCAAAGGCTATGAATGAGCCCTACTGGGAAATGAGAGTAGGAATACACTCTGGACCATTGGTTGCGGGGATTATTGGTACAAAAAAGACAAGTTTCGATGTCTGGGGAGATACGGTTAACATTGCTGCAAGAGCGGAACAACATGCCGAACCCAACACCATAAACATTACAAAAGTAATTGCTGAGAAAATAAGTAAGTACTTCAATTTGAACCATAGGGGGGAAATACCTATGAAGCATGGTGGCTCTTTAGACATGTATACCCTCGAAACTATTAAAACTAAATACAGTTTATACGGAGAAGGTAAAATTGCATGTTCACACATAAGAAAGATGGCAGACTTAATGGAGATGGATTTTGAACACTCCAGAAAGGACATCCTCAATAAACTTAAAACAAGTTTACCAGAAGAACTTATTTATCACGATATCAAACACACCTTAAATGTTGAAAAAAGTGCCATTCGAATAGCGAAACTAGAAGGTGTATCAGGGGAGGAACTTATACTTCTTCGAACGGCAACACTTTTTCATGATGCAGGTTTTATCTTGCGTTACAATAATAACGAAGACATCGCCATTCAACTGCTTCAATCTATGTTACCCAATTATGGTTACAATGATGAACACATAGAAATCATTTCAAACATCGTTAAAAGCACGAAATTTACTGTAGAGCCCAAAACCCTATTAGAAAAGATCATGTGTGATGCTGATCATGACTATTTAGGTAGACCAGACTACACAACGATAGCCAATAGACTGCGTAAAGAACTCGAAGAAAAGGGTACTGTTATGACAGATGAAGAGTGGATTAAATTCCAATTGGACTATCTTGTAAATACGCATAGATATTATACCGACACCTCGATTAACATCAGATTAGGTGGTAAAAAGGAACGTATCAAATCTTTAAAAAAACAACTAAAAGAAATGGTTGATGTTAGAATAAAGGCGTCAAAATAGCAAACTCATCTTGCTTGTCCTCTAGTTTAACATCCCTTTTAATAGCTACCTTTTTAGCCAAAGATTTACTCAATTCGGCCCCCGTATTTAACGGCGCCACATTACCAACTAAAGAATCGTTCACTAATATTGCTGCATCTGGACTAGATGAAAAGGCATAAATCACTTCATTCTGTTCCGAGCTCAATTGTACTGAACTCACTTGATTACTTTCTAAATACTTTGCTTTTTCATCCGGCGACAAAATGATGTTTAATTCTTCAGCTTCTTCATTCACCTCAGGTATATCATCCATAACCTTAGCAAAAGCATCAACTTCTGGTGCTATTTCCGTTTGTATTTGATCATCTACCTCTTCTGGTTCTTCAAGCTTTTGTTCTTTGGGATTTATTTCTTCAGGAGCCACCTCCTCTTTTTGTTTTATTTCCTCCTTTTCTAGTACAACAGAATTCGGTTCAGGTCTATACTCCTTCTTGGACTCTTGTTTCATTGCTAAAGAGGACTCTTTGTTAAAATTCAGATTGTTGAAAAATATCACGATAAGAATTACAACAGCAGCCATTTGTAAAATAGGCTGAGCGTAGAAAGCTTTATTGTTCTTCCAAAGCGTTAATCCTCCTTTTCCGTGTTTCTTTTCAAACAAATCATCCAACTTTGCCTTAACCGATTCCAATTTCTCAAGACGTTCTGATTTATCTATCTCC
>NZ_JBVCPV010000241.1:0-3581 GCF_057456495.1 Lishizhenia sp.
GAAGAAACGAGGAACATCATTCTTCTCAAACAAGACCTCCCCTTTTTTTAAATGTATTTTTTCAGCTCCGTAGCGAAGCATCATTTCTTCTTTAATCATTACTTAAAAAGGATAATATAAAGTAGCTGTAAATGAACCTCTTCTACCACTCACCACACGAAGACTTGGGTCGTCATATCTCCCCTTGTTTAGTCCGTACGTATAAGCCAGTTTCACCGCAATAATACGGTTGGGTAAATCAATTTGACCTCCTAATTCAACACTTGGACCAATCACGTGTTCCATATTGAATCCAAATTCTTTGTAGAAATTATATTCAAAACCTAATCCTAAAAACATGTTATAGCTTTCTGGATTACCTAGCATTACCTCTCCATATACAGGAAGGTTTACACCAATATTACCAAAAACATTGTTAGAAAAAGATGCTAGATAAACACCTCCAAATGGATAAGCTCCCACACCGTAAGAAAAATTAGGTCGTTTATTAACCAATATTTTTCCGCCATAACTAAAACCATAAATAATGGAATTATACCTCAATGTACCCGCAGGAACATTTCCTTCTACAAACTCTAATTCTTGCTGGTAGTGAGAATAAACCAAACCTGGTCCGACATATTGATAATACGTTTGGGCACCTGCCAAACCACTAAAAAGCATGCACAAAGCAAAAATCAATCTTTTCATAGTTCTAATTTACACTTGCAATATTACCATTTTCTATACCAAAATAGCTATAAAGGTAGCTCAACATTCATTTAAAAGCTATGATTAAGGTCATAAAAACTGCTAAAACTTGGTCTTAATTTTACCTAAAACAAAACATAGATATCATGAGTGCAAAAACAGCAGTAGCCACAGCAGATAATGGATTTTACACCAAATTAGAACAAGGAAGATTTGGCTTAACTACAATAGGAATGACGCTACAATCTTGCTTAAGTGCAGTAGCTGTAAATTATTTACTTCAATTAGAAAACGATAAGGATTTAATCCCATTAATTCTATTGGCAATGATTACCATGGCTTCTAACGCATTTATAATTGCCCAAATGAGTATGAAACTCATTTTCAACACTTTTGTATTGAGTATTATTAGCGCCACAGCGTTTCTAATATACGCCTTACTAAGTATGTAAATTGAACTCCATAACAACAACAACAAAAAGCCCGCTCAACTACAGTTGAAGCGGGCTTTTTAATCTTTCTTAATTCGATCTATTGTTCTAAATCTTCTCCCCAATTCTTTAATTCGTCCTCAGACCATAAACTTGGGAAAAATACTCTTCTTTGGTATTTTGGGTGCATGTATTTGGTCCAATCACTACCACCTGTTGCCGCTTTTGGTTTGTCTTCCTGACCGTAGTTCAAGTATTTTTTAGCTGTATTGTAATGTGCCATGACCCATGTAATATTTATGGTGTAGTCTAAATGACGCATTGCAGCTATAAGGTTTTCATTCTCCCTAGCTTCTTTGGGTAAGCTTAAGTACATAGAATACAAGTTGTTTTCACTGTGTTTCTCCATGTAATCTAAAAAGAAGCTCTTGTATTTTTTCTCAAAATTGAACAGCAATTGTTTCTTCTCTCCAGTTTTGAAGTTCTTACCTGCGGCTTGCCAGTAAAGTCTATTGAAAATATCTTCCGTTTCAGAATCTTTATTTACCTCATTTCTAAACCTAGGATCAACCAAATTTAAAGCATTGGTGCAAGAAAACTCAATCATTCTGTATTGCGCACTTTGGAAACCACTTGCTGGTGTTAAAGTATCTCTAAATAACAAATACTGCTCAGGCTCCATTCCATCTTTCATGATTGTAAAAGATGAAGTTAACATATCGAAGTAACGCGAAATTCTTGATAATTTAGAAGAAAACAACTCAGGCGTTAAGTTATCTGTTTCTTGTAATTGCTCTATTTCATGCAACATCATTTTAAACAAAATCTCATTTACCTGGTGGTACATGATAAAAACCATCTCATCCGGAAAATCAGTTCTTGGCTTTTGTAAAGAAAGTAAAGCCTCAGTATCAATATAATCCCAGTATGTGATAGGCTTTTGGTATAGGAGTCCTTTTAAATAAGTCTCCATAGGTTCATCCAAACCCTTATATTTCTCTTCTAATTTATCTAGTGTATCTTTCATTTTCCTTTGTTTACAATCTTCAAAGATGAAGTTTTTTCGTCTCTTTTTTTATGACCTATATCATAAAACCATCAAAGATCAATTGCCTTTTCCTATTTTGTATAAGCATAAAAAGGAGAGCATTAAATTGCTCTCGGCCAGTGTTTTTCCTCGATTTAAATATTGATGCATTCCGCCAATTCCAAGACGTACTCCATTCCTGAACTTATAATAAGTCCCCAAATAAAATAGGTTTTGATTTAAACTCACCTCTAAAGATTTGCTAGGGATGTTCAGCCATATTTCATTAAAACTCATAAGGTACACCTTCTTACTTTTGGTAATTGGCCGGTTCACCAGACACCTGTACCTAAACCTGTTGTTATAAACCCTTCCATCTATCCAAGTATCTCCATTTTCACCTGTAATTAATTTTTGAGTGAAACGTTCTTCCATTCTCAAACGGTGAAAGAAGGAAAACTGATGCGTTTTATGTTTCAAGGTTGTCTGTTGCCATAAAGTGATTTCTGACTGTGCTATGGGAAGGGGAACTTCTCCGTGGGGCAAATTTTTAAAGTACGTAAATCCACTAGAGAAGCTTATATGTGGTTTATAGTTGTACTTTATACCTGGAATGAATAAGTATTGCTGAAATTCACTGCAAGCATCCGTGAAGCGGACATGCACTTCGCTATTGAAGAACCACTTCTCTTTGATTTGAATATCACCTATGGCAGTATTCCATAAATGTTTATGCTTTAAGAGTTGTTTCTCTTGAGCAATTGAAAGTTGAATAAATAATAGGCTCAGTAATAAAAGGAATAGGTAACTCCTTTTTTCTTTCATTGTAGTAGTTGTTGTGCTATTTTTAGCAATTTAATTCATCCAGCTATAGGTCTTATTTGAAATAGATAAGTATCAATCTAAATTCGATATACGGTAAGTAAAACATGGATAAATTGAATATCCCTAAAACTTACAATTAAACCACCGATAAACAGAAAAGATACAGGGATCTAACCAGAGCTTGCCTAGAAGTTTTTTTTGAAAAAATATAGAATTATCCCAATTTATAGATTTCCATGACGTCCTCTAAAATTTTAGGGAAGTCTATTTCTAAATCTATTAATTTTCCTGAGTGAATATCAAACACCCATCCGTGCACAGTAAAATCTCTTTCCAATGAAGCTTTTTGTACCTGTGCTGTTTTTATCACGTTGATACATTGCTCTTGAACGTTCAGTTCCACTAGCCTTTTGTACCTTGACTCTTCATCATCAATGGCATTTAATTCTGTTTTATGGATACGGTAGACGTCACGAATATTTCTTAACCATGGATTTAAAACACCTAAATCTTGTGACTCCATTGCAGCTTTTACACCTCCACAGTAATAGTGGCCACAAACAACGACATGTTTTACTTTTAAATGCGCCACTGCATAATCTATTACA
>NZ_JBVCPV010000242.1:0-3573 GCF_057456495.1 Lishizhenia sp.
AAGAACCAATTCACTTTTATATCAGTTCCTTGCCCGTTAATAGCTTCCAAAGCTTTCAAGAAGTCTAAGATGCATTTAGAAGAGGATGTGTTGAAGTATTCCAATTTGATATCAACGGTAGTAGTGCTTTTTGGATTTTCTCCGTAATTAGCAATCCACTCGTTAATGGGTTTGTAAAACTCTATAGAGTTCTCAGGAATAGATCTACCTTTAATTTCTAAAGTACCTGTTTCATTCGAAAAATGTACGCTGGGTGTTTTAGGGGTCCCTTCAATGATTAAATTTTCCATATTCCGAGTTTTAAAGTGTGTTAATAGTAATATCTAAACAGAAGAAGCTTAAGCCGGCACTAAGTTCATGAAAGTTATAATTTAATGGTAGTCCTGATTTACGTCTCATATCAATAAAACCTAAACCGGCGGTACCCTTTTTACTTTGAGCACCATTAGCTAATTTACTTTTATAACTTTCCTTTAGTTCTAAATCACTTAAGTTATTTATTTCGCTTATTCTTTGTTTAATTTTTTTCGTGTCAGCAGTATTCATAAAATTCCCTGTATGTACATGATAAAATCCATCCTTGAATGTTATCATGAATATCATATTCTTGTGAATTTCCTGAATTTCACTGGAGTTTTCAAATGGATCAATTTGATGATGATAGAGATTTTGAAGACTTTCAATAACGATGTTACACAATCGTTTTTCAATGCGTTTGTTCTCCTTTTTCTCACCTAACAATTGTTCAGATTTTCTTATTAACTCCAAGATAACTTCAGGCGTAACCTCTCCCTTGTACGAGAAAAGCAAATGCTCCCTTTCAGTATCTTCATAAAAGTTAATAATATTCTCTTTGTCCATCAAGTGTAATGTAGTAGTATAATTTAGCCGTACCCAACAAATATAGAAATATCTTTTACTAGACTTTCTTCTGTTGCTTTTAATTTTTCACAGCTCGGAACTTTGTTTATTTTTGCCCCGCATAATTTAAAGTATCCATACATGTCAAAACCGTGGTTTGAACAATGGTTCAACACAAAATACTATCACATTCTTTACAAGAATAGAGATTTCGATGAAGCTGAATTGTTTATAGATAACCTGTACAATTTTATGGGCTTAAGTAATGAATATGTATGTGATTTGGCATGTGGAAAGGGTAGGCACTCGGTTTATTTAAATAAGAAAGGTCTGCGTGTTTTAGGATTAGACTTGGCAGCTCAAAGTATTGCCGAAGCAAAAAAACATGAAAACGGTGCTTTGCATTTTGACACCCATGATATGCGGGATGTATATAAGGATGAAAAATTCGATGTAGTTTTTAATTTATTTACGAGTTTCGGATACTTTGATGATCAGTCGGATAACTTACAAGTATTAAAATCTGTGCATCAAATGCTTCAACCAGGAGGTAGAGTATTGATAGATTTTTTAAATGCCAAGTATACCGTAGCTAATTTAGTGGAGGATGAAGTAAAAGAGGTTGAGGGTATTGAGTTTCATATACAGCGAAATTTTAACGGAAGTCATATCTTGAAAAATATTCAGTTTACAGCTGAGGGTAAAGATTTTGATTATACAGAAAAAGTACAGGCTGTAAGTTATGATGACTTTAATCGACTACTTACAGAGGCTGGTTTTAAAATTGAGACTACCTTCGGAGATTTTAAATTAAACACCTTTGATGAAGAGCATTCAGAAAGGTTAATTATTGTGGCTAAAAAGCAAGATGGAGCTAATTAATATATTATTCCTTATCCTTTCCGTTTTTTTGGGAGGGTTTATAGTGGTCTTTTTAAAAAATAAGAGTCAAGACAAAACTATAAAACTGTTTCTATCCTTTA
Organism: Lishizhenia sp.; assembly: GCF_057456495.1. Taxonomy (NCBI): domain Bacteria; kingdom Pseudomonadati; phylum Bacteroidota; class Flavobacteriia; order Flavobacteriales; family Crocinitomicaceae; genus Lishizhenia; species Lishizhenia sp. The sequence goes on from NZ_JBVCPV010000242.1 coordinate 1,845, forward strand.
GTGGAGGGTTTTTGCTGTCTATAGCATTCATACATTTTATTCCTGAGATTTACTCCAAGCATGAGTTTGGTATTGGGTATTATATATTGCTCGGTTTTTTGATTCAATTGTTTTTGGAATATTTTTCAGGAGGTATAGAGCATGGGCATATACATGCAAAAGCTGGCGGTGCAATGCAGTGGGGATTATTTATCTCTCTAAGTTTACATTCATTTATAGAAGGAATACCGCTAACCGCTGAAGCGAGTGGTGCTGCCGAGGTGATGCATCATGCTCATGGGCATTATCATGGCGTTCATTCGGGTTTCAATACCTTATTAATGGGGATTGTTTTACATAAAATACCTGTGGCTATTGCTTTAATGACTTTGTTGTTAAGTTCTGGATTTAAACAATCTAAAGCGTGGATGGTAATTGCGGCTTTCTCATTAATGGCACCTCTAGGGATGTTATTTGGGACTTATGGCTTTCCGGAGATAGGAATAGACTTAGATATTATCCTAGCCGTAGTGGTGGGTATGTTTTTACATATCTCAACAACTATCATCTTCGAATCTTCAGAAAACCACAAGTTTAATTTTGTAAAACTGATCAGTTTAATTGCGGGAGTTTTGCTGTCTATATTAGTGCATTAACCCCAGAGCTATTTTTGCTCTAATGATACGTTTACAAGCAGTATCAACTTGATTTCTAAAATCAGCATCTAAACTGTATAGACCAAGTAGTCTCTGGTGTGCTAAGTCTGCATCTAATGGCATGAGTAAGATGTCACAACCTGCTTGAACTGCAAGTACTTCTGCCTTATCAACGTTTCTAACTCCTCCCATATTCATTGCATCAGTAACGATTAATCCTTCGAAGTTTAAACTGTCTCTTAATAAGTCTGTTACGATCTTTTTAGAAGTAGTTGCCGGCATATCATTGGTATTGTAAGTAGCGTTGTTTTTAACTGCTATATGTGCAACCATGATACTCATAACACTATCTGCAATAAGTTGAGGATAATTGTGAAGTTCTTTTAACTCTCCGTCTATATATACCAACTGTTTGTGTGTGTCTCCAGTTACGAAACCATGTCCTGGAAAGTGTTTGGCTGTGGCCAGGATATTATTAGCTTGTGTTTGATGTATAAAAGCAGAAGACCATGAGATTACGCTGTCAGGTTCATGACCAAAACTTCTCCAACCTACTGTTTTATTTGGCGACATATCTACTACAGGTGCAAAATTGTAATTGATACCAATCTCCAACAATTCATTAGAAATGTCTTGAGCACATTTTTCAACTTCTGCTTTTGTTTTTAAGGTATTGGCCTTTTGTATAGTGGGGGTCCCCGAAATCTTACGATTTATTAAAGAAGGTTCTGCATCGGCACTGTATAAAAAAGGAAGGTAGTTTAAGCTATCATTAATGGCATTTAAATCTTGTATCCAGTTTGCAAATTGCACTTTACTACCATTTAGCATCAGAACACCTCCAATTTTTCCTTCTTGTGTTAAACGCTCAATTTTCGAGTAATCCTGACCGTATCTACCCACTGCAGGCATTAGTAATTGACCAACGCGTTCAGTATAAGACATACCGTTAAAGTAGTGATTTACCAAACTGTCCAAATCTTGGTTTTCTCCAAAAAAATCACCGAGTTCAAATGTAGTAGGTGTTGGGGTGTCGTTAAAAATTGTATTAACGGGTATAAATTGTTCTCCAGGTTTTGTGCGCTGTCCAAAGG
>NZ_JBVCPV010000243.1:0-3552 GCF_057456495.1 Lishizhenia sp.
GAGCCATGATAGATCTATGGGCAAGTAAAAATCCACGCGATCCATTTACACCCACTCCAAGGTTGAAGTTTTGACCTTGTACAACCAAAGTACAAAAGCAGAGAATGAATGAAATGTAAATCTTTTTCTTCATGGGTATTATCTACAAAAATAAGAAGCTCCTTCTTTTAAGAATTAGTTTATTTGTATTAATTAAAAAAAAGACAAATGGATAAGCGATTAGAGGCCTTTGAACGATTATTAAATATCATGGACGATTTACGAGAAAAATGTCCATGGGATAGGAAACAAACTCTTGAATCTCTTAGACACTTAACCATTGAAGAAACTTATGAATTGGCAGATGCTATACTAGCCAAAGACATGGATGAACTCAAAGGCGAAATCGGTGATATTATGTTACACATGGTTTTTTACAGTAAAATTGCCAGTGAACAAAAAGCCTTTGACATAACAGACGTGTTACATGCTATCTGTGATAAATTAGTGCACAGACATCCTCACATTTACGGTGATACGGTTGCCGATTCAGAAGAAGAAGTAAAAGCCAACTGGGAAAAATTAAAACTTAAGGAAGGCAAAACATCGGTTTTGGAAGGAGTCCCAGCATCTTTACCTGCTTTGGTTAAGGCAAGTAGAATTCAAGAAAAAGTAAAAGGAGTTGGTTTTGATTGGGATAACAAAGATCAAGTTTGGGATAAGGTAAACGAAGAATTGCAAGAGTTTAAAGATGAAGTGGATGCTCAATCTGATCGTGCAGAAGAAGAATTCGGAGACCTTCTCTTTTCATTGATTAACTATGCCCGATTCATGGGAATTAACCCTGAAAATGCGCTTTCTAAAACCAACAATAAGTTTGTTCAAAGATTTCAAAAGATGGAAATCCTAATGAAGGAGGAAAATGCCAATTTTAACGATATGAACTTGGAAGAAATGGATATTTACTGGGAAAAAGCAAAGCAAATCTTAAAGTCCTAATTTCCATAACACCAACCGTAAAGTCAATAGCTCCTACAATTGACAATTTTACTGTTAAAAAAACTAAATATATTCAGTATCTATGTGCCTCCACGCTAAAATGGACATGAAACCAAAATTATGAAATTAAAAAACGTATTTCTTTCCTTACTTTCTCTGCTCGTTTTGAGCACTTTTAGTTTTGCACAAGACAACACGGTTCGAGGCTTTATTTTCGATGATGAAACACAAGAACCTATTGCTTATGCCAAAGTAATATTAAAATCAAAAGGAGCTAACCCAACTACACAAGGGGCAAACTCAGATTTAGATGGATTTTTCTCGTTGGCTCAAATAGACAAAGGGTTTTACTATATCAGCGTAAGAGCTTCTGGATACATTGAAATAAAAGATAGCATTGAATTAAAAGACGTTAAGAGTATTCAAAGCTTAAGGTTTGACCTTAAAAAGCCTGAAGATGTTAAAGAAATTGAAGGAGTTGAAATTTCAGCGTCTGATAAATCTAAAACAACGGAAGTTGAAATCTCTATGGTAAAACTTGACCAAAAAGGTTTGGAAAGATTACCAAGTTTTGGGGCAGAAAATGATATCGTTTCAGCCATTAGCGTAACTCCAGGTGTTGTTACTACTGGTGATCAAGGAGGACAAATCTATGTGCGTGGTGGTACTCCAATTCAAAACAAAATATTACTGGATGGGATGACCATTTACAATCCTTTCCACTCCATTGGATTCTTTTCTGTATTTGAAACAGAATTAGTAAAAAGTGCCGATGTATACACCGGAGGTTTCGATGCACAATACGGAGGAAGGATTTCTTCTGTAATGGATATTTCATATAGAGATGGAAACTTAAATAAATTGGGCGGTAAATTTTCTATTTCTCCATTTATGGCCAAAGCTGTGATGGAAGGTCCGCTTTCAAAATCTAAAGATTCAAATTCACACGCGGGGTCAACGTTTATTTTCTCTGCGAAAAAATCATTACTTGATTACTCTTCAAGGTCAGCTTATCCTTATGTGAACGATGGTACCGGGCTTCCTTTCGACTTTACAGATTTATACGGAAAAGTAACTTTTAAAGGAGACATGGGATCAAAGGTTTCCTTCTTTGGTTTCAACAATAACGATAGGGTAAACTACGCTAATGTGGCTGATTTAAATTGGACAAGTTCTGGTGGAGGTATGAATTTCTTACTCGTTCCCAGTTCCTCTCCTATTTATATCAAAGGACACTTAAATGGATCTGGATATAAAATCTTTTTCCAAGAAGACAATAATTCAGCACCAAGAGAAAGTTCTATCAATGGATTTGATTTAGGGTTTGACTTCACTTATTTCTTGAAAAATCAATCTGAAATTAATTACGGAATCAATTTAGGAAGCTTCAATACAGACTTTACAACCTTCAACTCCGCTAAAACAAAAATTCAGATCAAAGACAACAATACAGAATTTGCCGGATACCTTAACTATAGATTGATTACGGGAAGATGGGTTATTCAACCAGGAATTCGTTTACAATACTATGCGTCATTATCTGAAATGATGCCTGAACCAAGGTTAGCTGCAAAATTCAACGCGACTGAAGATTTAAGATTTAAAGTTTCTGGGGGTCGATACACGCAAAACTTCACCTCGGCTTCTTCTGATAGAGATATCGTAAACTTGTTCTACGGTTTCTTAAGTGCACCGAACAGTGTACCTTCCACGTTTACTTACCCGAACGGAAAAGTTAGAGATATAGATAATGGTTTACAAGTTGCGTGGCACGCGATAGGAGGATTTGAATACGACTTCACCAAACACCTTTCTATGAACGTAGAAGGTTATTATAAATACTTCCCATTACTTGCAAATATCAATAACAACAAACTTTATGAAGATGTATCTCAATTTGCTGACATTGCAGACGAGTACAAGAAAGACTTCCTCATTGAATCTGGATATGCTTATGGTGTAGATGTATTGTTGAAGTATTCTAAAAACAGGCTTTTCTTGTGGGGGGTATACTCATATGGTAAAACAAGAAGATGGGATGGTTTTGAATACTATACTCCACTCTTTGATAGACGTCACAACATTAACTTAGTAGGTACTTATGCTTTTGGTAAAAAGAAAAACATTGAATTAAGTGTACGTTGGAACTTAGGGACAGGACTTCCGTTTACTCCTACTACGGGTTACTTCCAAGGAGAAGACTTCAGCGATGGATTGAATACAAATGTAAACACCTCTAATGTGAATGAGTTAAGTTTACTTACTGGAACAATTAACTCCGCAAGACTTCCTACTTACCACAGGTTCGACATCACTTTGAAACAAAACTACGAGTTGAAAAATAAAAACAAATTAGAAATCATTGTAGGTGTAACGAACGTATACAATAGAGAAAACATTTTCTACGTAAACAGAATTACCAACGAAAAAATTTACCAGTTACCCATTCTACCAAGTGTAGGTGTTAACTACAAGTTTTAGGAGAGTAAACATTCTTTTATAAGATACTATTAAGGCATCCCAATTGGGATGCCTTAATAGTATCTTATAAAAGAATGTTTACTCTCCTAAAAC
>NZ_JBVCPV010000244.1:0-3548 GCF_057456495.1 Lishizhenia sp.
ATTACAACTTTGTGTTGAGGATAAGCTAAACGCAGAGCAGGGTCACCAATTAGGGTGAAACATCTTTTATTTTCGTTCGTGGATGCTTGATTTTTGGTTAGTCGTATAATCTCTCCTAATGTTTGTGGACGATTATCACTATCTGGTTTAAAGATATTTTGATAGAAGGCGATGTTTACAATGGAGTTTACGCTAATGTAGACAGAACGGGTTGTTGTCATTAAAGCTATGGCTCCACCGTTAGGGTTGAGGAACAGGTGTTCTCCTGCAGAGATTAACTTGTTGTTGTCAAAACGCGTAAACTCGCACGTAGCACTCACAAAAAGCGTAAGTCTATCAATGTTTGTTAAAGCGTTTATCTGGTTGTTGGTTAAAATTCTTTCCTGAGCCAAGCCTGCTTCACCACCATGACCAATATAGGTCATCACCAAGTTTCCGCTTGCAAAATTTCTATTGATTAGCTCATTGGCTTGAGGGTATCTTTCGCCTGCAGCTGAAGTTTTTTGTGTTAATGCGTCTAAATAAATTTTATTCGCATTCATCATTGGGTAATTGGCTTCAATGTAATTGGCAAAAGGCTCAATGTCTTGGTTTAGAAAGTTGTCATTTACATCATCCCTATCATCAGAAATTAAGGCGTAGTTTAATCTCCAAGAACCCTGTGTTGATGAATATCCGTTTTCGTCTGTATTACTTGAAGTGTTGGCAAAAAGTGTAGATCCATTTTTCATGTAGTGTTCTATCTTATCCACCATTTGCTTGGCTTGTAACTCATTGCTCACGATAATTCTACCAATAGCGATATCTAAATCATCATTGTTATTTAATCCTTCATTGTCTCCAAGTAATCCATAGTAATCATCTGTTACCAAAGACTGAATGTGATGTTCTGAATTTAAAGCTTGATAGGTTGGAATCATATTGTTGTTGTTATCAACCCTGTCTTTAGGGTCATATGTTCCATCTCCAAATAAACACATGTACTTGGGCATAAGGCTAGGGTCGCCATTGGCTCTATCGTAAAACATTTTGGCAAACATTCTAATCGCTGTGATGTCTGGTGCACCCCCAGAAAATTCGTTGTATAAATCATTGATGTCTACCAAGTGGTAAGAAAGTCCTTGCGCTTCATGAAGATTGGCTAAGCGTTGGGCTTGCGACTTCAAAGAGGGGTGGGTAATGATTAAATAATCTGCATATCCAAGTCCGTGTAAATCCTGATTAGCTACCTTTTCTATAAAGCTTGGAGAAAGGTAATTGTTATTAAAAGCTACAAACTCTCTTAAACTATCCGCATCAACAGAGAATGAGTAGGTGCTTCCTACTAAAGTTCCGTTGACAAGAGAAGGTTGTGTATTATCTGTTACTTCCCAAACTTTAAGGTTAGAGGTGAAGTTGCTAATTTGAAAGTTGGCAATGTTTCCAGAACCGACACTTTGAATGTCTCTAAAGTCAAGTTGATTTTCCGCAATTTTCAACTGTCGTCTCACATTGATTTCCAAAAAGTCGAGGTAGGCATAAATAGAAGGGAGGTTTCTATTCAATACACAATTCAAGGTAATGTTACCAGAGGTAGGTGCGAAATTTCCATTTGTAACACTCACAGTTTTTCTCCCAAATGCTGTTTCACCACCGCTCCATGCATTTAAGGTATCACTAGCTATGCTATTTCCATTATAATTGATTCCAAAGTAACTGGTGTTGTCTCCCGCGTTATAAGCAATGGCATATCGCAAACTAGCTGGGGCATTTACAGCTATGTTGGGTAAATTAAAATTGAAATTTTGAGAGAGTTCGACGTCAAACTTTTCTCCATACCATCTTCTCCCAGAGTGTATTAAGTTTACTTCTTCTTTTTCGTGGCGAGCATAGTCGTTAAAGCTAGTTACAGTGTGCGTAGCCGCCGCAGTTGTTGTTTGAGCAGAAGAAATCCTCAAGGGAGGTTCAGCTGCATTCACATTAATAAAATAAGCACTGTAATCAGCGTAGTGATTTTGAATGCGCTCAAAACCTAGAGAACCAATTCTTTCCCAACGGTTCGGACCTTTTCCATAAAAGAGAATTTTATCTCCAGGATCGAAGGATCCATCATTTCCACCTATAACTTCAATCGCGTTTTTAAGGATGTCATCAGGTCTTTCCTCAAAATTGTTGTACGGAAGTTCTCCAAAGCCATTCCCGTATACATTAATATGGTCTGGATTTAAATTACTTACGTTCACACCAATTGATTGAAGAAAATCATAGGTAATGACATGCACTCCATCTTGCGTAACTTTTATCTTGTACCAATCACCAGAGCCTGGCTGCAAGGCTGAATGAGCTTTGAAATCTCTTTGTTTGGCGGGGGCGTAATAATTTGTGTTTTGTGTGGCTTGAACAGAGGTGACCTTTAAGATGTTGTTGTTTACCTTTATATAAGGTGATATACTCACACTTTCATACAACTGCGCTCTGTTGTCTGTAGTTCTTCTTTCAAATTGAAAAGCAGTGGGTATTAGTATGTTGTTTGCCTCAAGTTCTTTTATCTCGTTTTGGCTTGCCGGTGTAGTGGAATAACTTACAAATTGTAAAGCCCAGTTACGCGACGATTTTTCCATTTTCCATTGGAAAGATAATTCTCCTTCCAATTGCATGAAATTTTGAGCTTGTAAAGACGTGTTGTCTGTGTTCCAGTCAACTGGAATTGTGATTTCTCTTTGACTCCAAACAGTAGTTCCAAAACAAAGAACTGTAACCCAAAGCAAAATTTGTCGTATCATCATGTGTCCTTAATGTGATTTATTAAGTAATTGTAGCGCAAGAAAAGCGAATATGCTAATTTCTCCACAGTAAAACGCTAAATTGTTAGGGATATTATAAATTGATAATTCAAATTACCTCAATTCTGAATTTTTTTTGTAACATTGGAGGTTTTAAACGCTATGTTAACGCATCAAAACGTGCAAATGACTATTAAAATAATTAAAAAAGGCTTGTTTTTGCTGCTGTTCACGCTTGTGACAGCAAATGCAAATGCTCAGGATCCACAGTTCTCACAGTTCTATGCGAACCCTATTTATTTGAATCCTGCTTTTGCGGGAACAAATGGATGTCCTCGAGTGGCTGCTAACTACCGTAACCAATGGCCGAGCTTATCAGGAAATTACGTTACCTATTCAGCATCATACGACCAATATTTTAACAATATTAACGGTGGTTTTGGTGTTATAGCAACACACGATCAACAAGGGCAGGGTACAATACAACATTCTACTTTGAGCTTGATATACTCTTACCACTTGAAAGTGAATAGAAAATTCACGATGCTTTTTGGAGCCAAGGCAACATGGAACCAAAAGTTTTTGGATTGGAGTAGGTTGACATTTGGTGACATGATTGATCAGCGTAGAGGTTTTATTTACGGTACGAACGATGTTCCTCGTGGAGGGTCTGTAGGATTTTTTGATGCTTCTGCAGGTTTTATGGGGTACACGGAGTCGTGGTTGTTTGGTGGATCAGCACAAAACAAAAAAAAAACAAACAAAAAATGTGTAGTTGGGGAAAAG
>NZ_JBVCPV010000245.1:0-3548 GCF_057456495.1 Lishizhenia sp.
AATTTGGTCAAAGTGGTAAACCAGACGAATTAATGACGAAATACGGTATTGATACTGTTAATATTGTTGAAGCTTGCGAAAAAGTAATTAAACGTAAGTAACAAAAATATATGCTCCTCCTTGACGATAAAGAAATTTTAAAATTACATCGTAAAGGAGGAGCTTCTTCTCAAAAGGCGTTTAACGCCATCGTTGCTCAATACGCAGAACAATTGTATTGGCAAATACGTCGACAAACCAAGAACCACGAAGATACCAACGACGTACTTCAAAACACACTTCTTAAAGTTTACAAAGCTCTCGATAAATTCGAAGGTAAAAGTGCTCTTACTACCTGGATGTATAGCATTGCTAGAAATGAAACCTATACTTTCTTAGAAAAAAGAAACAAGCAAGTTAAACAAGAGTATGACGACGCAAGTCTTGAACTTTTGACTATACCCGGAGACCTCGGCGGACTCCCCCCTGAACAAATAGAAGCTTTATTATTTAGAGCATTGGACACCTTACCCGATAAACAAGCTCAAGTTTTTCAATTAAAATATTTTGAGAACATGAGTTTTAAAAGTATCAGTCAACAATTAGGTACAAGCGTAGGTGGGTTAAAAGCATCTTATCATCATGCTGTTAAAAAAATTGAAGAAAATTTAAAAAACGCATTAAACCTATTATAATTCTATAAGTCTAAAGTACAGTGGAAAAGGATAAAAACATATTCGAACAGTTTAAACCCAGCGAAAAACCAAGCGTTCCGCAAGGTTATTTTGAACAACTCCACAAAGAGTTGAACCACAAAATAGAACCAAAGGCTGAAACAAGGAACAAAGGCTACAAAATAGTACTCTATAGCATTGCTTCTGTTGCTGCTGTGCTCTTACTCTTTTTCAGCATCATACAACCCAACACTACTACACCAACAGCTTCAGTTGCAGATATCACAGATCTTAAAACACAAGAAATTGGTGGTTACATAGAAGAAAATATTCAGCATTTTGACGATGAATTATTTGTAGAAGCCGGTTATATTGCGGTTGCCAGCACTTCTCCCCAACAAAATTTTGAAACTAAAATAAGTGATTTAGATATTGAAGACATCTCTGCATACCTATCAGAAGATGATGAATTAAGTCTAGAAGATTTTTAATATGAAAAACATGAAACACGTTATACTACTCCTATTAACCCTTGTGGGTTTCGCAACTATACATGCTCAAAATGAGCACCCTAAGCACAGACCAACTAAAGCCGAACATGCGAAAATAGAGCAGTTAAAACGAGCTTATTTTTCTGAAAAGCTAGATTTAAACACAGAAGATTCAATTGCCTTTTGGCCTATTTACGACCATTACTCGAAGGAATTGAGAGCCTTACATCATGAAATCAAGGCAAAGTATAGATGTCAATCCGAAGATCAACTTTCAGAAGCAGAATACAAAAAACTAGTAGAGGAATTAGTAGAACTCGAAAAAAAAGAAGCTAAAGTTAAGGCAGAATTCATGCTTAAAATAGGTGAAACTATAGGTTATGAAAAAGCATTGAGAATAACTTGTCTCGAGCATCAATTTAGGAAGCGATTACTCGAAGAATTAAGAGCCAGAAAGAAACAGTAAAGAAATGATTTTCTAGTTTACATAAGTACAATTTACAAGCAAAGGCAGAGAAGAAACTTTTCTGCCTTTTTTATGTAGAAAAGAACAATTATCACCTCTCCATTCTACTCCACTCATTCAATATTTCACTAAATTCGCTCCCATGGACAGACGTGAAAAATTTCTATCGCTTCAGGGGCAAACAACGCCCTTTCCTTACCTTTTGGATATCGATTACGCCAAGGGAATTTATCTCTACGATAAGCAAGGAAAAGCATTTATGGACATGATCGCAGGTGTGGCTGTAAACAACATCGGTCACAATCATCCCAAAGTTGTTGAAGCTTTGAAACAGCAGATAGATAAACACCTCCACGTAATGGTCTATGGCGAATTTATTCAAGACGCCCCTTTATTAATGGCCGAAAGGTTAACTCAAATTCTCCCCGAACAATTAGATTGTGTTTACACGGTAAACTCTGGTGCAGAAGCCAACGAAGCTGCACTTAAATTGGCAAAACGCATTACGGGAAGGTCTCAAATCATTGCTTTTAAAGGAGCCTACCACGGTGGAACGCATGGTGCCTTAAGTGTTTCTGGTAACGAAACGAAAAAGGAAAAATTTAGACCCCTTCTTCCTGGGATTAAATTCCTTAGCTTCAACAATATTGAGGAGCTAGATGCTATTACCGAACAAACTGCCGCAGTAATCATGGAAACCGTACAAGGGGATGCTGGAGTTAGAAAAGCAAACCCTGAATTTATGCGTGCCCTACGCGATAAATGTACAGAAACAGGTACTCAACTAATTTTTGACGAGGTACAGTGTGGTATTGGTAGAACCGCTCACAATTTTGCCTTTGAGATGTACGAGGATGTTGTTCCTGATATCCTTACCCTAGGTAAAGCACTTGGAGGAGGTATGCCCATTGGCGCCTTTGTGTCTTCTCAAGCGAAAATGAAAGAGTTAACTCACGACCCTATGTTAGGACATATCACAACCTTTGGTGGTCACCCCGTGGTTTGTGCAGCAGCTGCAGCGGCATTGGAGGTATTGACCACTGAAATAGACTACAAGCAGGTAGAAGCGAATGGACAAATTTTGGTCGATATGCTCAGTAGAGATCCAGAAATAAAGGAAATTCGTCGTGTTGGAATGATGTTCGCATTCGATATGGAATCCTTTGAACGTGTGGAAAAAGTAGTGAATAGATGTTTAGAATTAGGACTCATCTCTTTCTGGTTCCTATCTCACCCCTACTCTTTTAGATTGAGTCCACCCATTAACATTACAGAAGAAGAAATGATCAAGGCCGGAGAAATAATCTTACAGGCCATAGCTGAAACGAGAGAAAAATAAAGCAATGACAATTACACAAACATTAAATCAAAAAGAGTTCAGAAACGCGAGTCTTAATATCCTATGGAGTAAAATTGGCGTACGCATCGCGACAGCTATTTTTCTGGTAGGTATGATCCTCTTTCCCATCATTTCTGCTTTTTACACAGGCAACTACCAAGAAATAATATCGCCATTACTCTTCATTGTAGTGTTCAGTGTTTTCATTAATTACACCTATAAAAGAGCTTACAACCAAAACACAGATTTACAACATCCGGTGAGTTATAACTTTCAGAAAAAACAACTCATCATTACCGGTAATTCAGGTAAATCCATCCTAGAACTTCCTTTAAAAAAGGTACATGAATTTAAAGGTTCTTTTGCCCTGCAACAGAGTAAACAAGTATTCTACATCATTAAAAAAGAAGGCCTTAAAGATCAAGAACTCAACTTTTTAAAAGGTTTGGTAAAGTAGTAGCTTTCAAAATCTATTTTACTCCAAAATTGTGATCGATTTTTAGGCAAACGGCCGGGCTATTCCTTATAGTCCCTTGGCTTTTGTGGATTCGGCTAAGTGCTCACCCCAGCTTCCAAGGTCGCAAGGGCAAGTACAAGCC
>NZ_JBVCPV010000246.1:0-3539 GCF_057456495.1 Lishizhenia sp.
AATGTATCCCTTGCTAACGAGAAAAGTTACAAGTTTATCAGTTCTAATTTATTGGTTAATTTAGACAAAAATCTAATTTATTTTAAGCTGAATAAAGGATTGGTTTTCGATATCGTTACCCTCACAAATGAAGTGTTAGAAATTAGATTGAATCAAGACTTAAGTACAAAAATTCAATAATAGTAGAAGATGCAGTTGCAAAGTTTAAAGGACAGAACCTCGTTCAACGGAAATAAAGAGAAGCAAAAGTTTCAGAATTTACAAAAGTTGATTGTAGAACTTAAAAAGCGCAACTTGTCAGACGAATTAATAGCCGTTTTAAATAAGGAGATTGAATTACTTAACGGAATAGGAAATCATCCAAGGGTTTTCAAAAAGCAACTGCGCGTATCTCAAAATAAAATTCTTTCCAAACTTGAGCGCAAAGCGAAAATTGTAACCAAACATCACTATAGAAACATGTGGCTGGCGCTAGGGTTAGCCGTGTTTGGAGTTCCCATAGGTTTAATACTTTCAAATATTTTGGATAATTCAGGCCTAATTGGAATAGGTTTTCCTTTTGGGATGTTTATCGGAATCGTGTTGGGGAATCAGATGGATAAAAAGGCTGCGGTAAAAGGAAATCAGATAGATATCGTAATGTTATAATGGAAAGAAAAGTAGTCCTGTATATATCCTCGTCACTAGATGGTTTTATAGCAAAGCCAAATGATGACCTCAGTTTTTTAAACCCCATGACGGAGGAAGGTGAGGATTATGGTTATGCAGATTTTACACGTCAAATCGATACCGTTATTGTAGGTAGAAAAACCTATGATTGGGTGGTGAAAGAAGTGGGGTTTTTTCCGCACAAAGACAAAGAAAGCTATGTTATTACTACCCAAGAAAAACCTCAAGAAGGTTTAACACATTTTTATAACGGAGACTTAACAACCTTGATTCAATCCCTTAAGGCAAAAGAAGGGAAGAATATTTATTGTGATGGTGGAGCTCAACTGGTTAACAGTCTCCTGAAAGCCGATTTATTGGATGAAATAATTCTTTCAATTATTCCTGTAACCTTGGGAGAAGGTGTGTCCTTATTTGAAAACGAAATTCCAGAACGTCGTCTTGAGTTGAAGGCAACGAAAGCTTTTAAAACAGGTTTAGTTCAATTGCACTATCAAGTCAATAAGTAGTGTAATTAAGGTTCGTTTTATCGATGTAATTCTGGTCTTTTCTTTACAATTTCTGCATATCTTTTCTTTCGAGACTCTGAAAGGATAAAAACTATTATCTTTCGCTTTTAATCCTAAACAAAACACAGTGAATTTAGCAATAGATTGGAAGGTGGATGCACAATTAATTGATGGATGGAGTACGCCTAACTTATATGGTCTCCTTTTCGTAACTGGATTATTTCTTGGCTTCTTTGTGGTTAAACGCATGTTTAAAAAAGAAGGTATTCCTGACGAACAGTTGGATAAGTTGTTGATGTATATGGTACTTGCTACCATCATTGGAGCGCGTTTAGGTCATGTTCTCTTTTATGGGCCGTACTGGGATGGTATGCATCCAGATGGGTATTTGCAAGAAGGATACTTTTCACATCCCTTGAATATACTTAAAGTGTGGGAAGGTGGTTTGGCCAGTCACGGTGGCGCAATTGCCATTTTAATCGCTTTGTTCATTTACAGTAAAAAAGTGTCTAAGAAACCAATGTTGTGGATTTTAGATAGAATTGTTGCACCGATTGCGATAGCCGGATGCTTTATTCGTTTGGGGAACTTGGTGAACCATGAAATTGTAGGGATTCCTACAGATTTACCTTGGGGGTTTATTTTTAACAATGAATCAGCTAGTTTAATGATAGATCAAAATGGCGATGGGATTAGAGAACACGTTCCACGTCATCCAGCTCAATTGTACGAAGCAATTTCTTACATCTTCATATTTATGGTATTGATGTTTATGTATTGGAAGACCAATGCCAAAGAAAAATTAGGATTGATGTTTTCAGTTTTCTTGATTTTATTGTTTGGAGCAAGATTCTTGGTCGAAATCGTGAAAGTAGGTCAGGCCGATAGAGATGCAGGTATGATTTTAAATACAGGCCAATGGCTGTCTGTCCCATTTATTATTTTAGGGGTAGGCTTATTCATTTGGGTCAACAAAAGAAAAACAACAGAATAATATTAAAACCACTCTTCGGGGTGGTTTTCAACTTTAGTAAACCTTTGAGGAGGACGTAAAATTAGAGTGATGAATAGAATTAAAGAATTATTTAAGATAGAATATCCGCTGATTCAGGCGGGAATGATTTGGTGTTCGGGATGGGAATTAGCTTCGGCTGTTTCTAATGCTGGTGGACTCGGAATTATTGGTTCGGGAAGTATGTATCCTGAAATTTTAGAAGAGCACGTGGTGAAATGTAAAGCGGCAACAGATAAACCTTTTGCGGTCAACTTACCCATGCTTTACCCTGATATTGACAAACACATTGAAACGATTATTAAACACAAAGTGCCCATTGTTTTTACTTCGGCAGGAAACCCTAAAACCTACACTTCTTATTTAAAAGAACATGGAATCACGGTAGTACACGTTGTGTCTAGTGTGAAGTTTGCTCAAAAAGCAGAGGCAGCGGGAGTAGATGCAGTTGTAGCCGAAGGTTTTGAAGCTGGAGGCCATAATGGTAGGGATGAAACGACAACCCTTTGTTTAATTCCTATGGTCAAAGAAGCCATTAATATTCCCTTAATTGCTGCAGGAGGAATAGGAACGGGGAAAGGAATGTTGGCAGCCATGACCCTGGGAGCTGATGCCGTTCAAATCGGTAGTAGGTTTGTAGCGTCGGAAGAATCGTCTGCCCATCAAAAATTTAAGCAAACTGTAGTAGATGCTGCTGAGGGTAGCACCATGTTAACCTTGAAGGAGATTACACCCGTACGTTTGATTAAAAATGAATTCTACCAAAAAGTAGAAAAGGCCTATGAAGCTTGTAATTCACCTGAACAATTGAAAGATTTATTAGGGAGAGGAAGAGCCAAAAAGGGAATGTTTGAAGGTGATTTGGTGGAAGGTGAGTTAGAGATAGGACAAATATCTGGACTGATTCACGAGGTAATGCCCGCTGCAGAAATAGTAAAAGAAATTATAGAAGAATATAAAAGTTCAATTGCAGCCATGCAAACGGATAAATTTCAATTTTAATCGATGATAGAATATCACAAATTTGAGTTAGAGAATAAGTTGAGGGTGATTTTTCATAGGGATGTAACAACTCCTATGGCTGTGGTAAACACGATTTATGATGTGGGTGCTAGAGACGAAGACGCCAACAAAACGGGCTTTGCCCATTTATTTGAACATTTGATGTTCGGTGGTTCGGCAAATATCCCAGACTTTGATGGACCCTTGCAAAGAGCCGGAGGGGAAAGTAATGCATTTACCAGTAATGATGTAACCAATTATTACGACGTCATTCCTGCTCAGAATATAGAAACTGCATTATGGCTAGAGAGCGATAGAATGTTGAATTTAGCCTTTACAGATAAATC
>NZ_JBVCPV010000247.1:0-3522 GCF_057456495.1 Lishizhenia sp.
AGTTTTGTAGTTCAAAAATTTTCCTGATTACAATTTTTGTTTCACACTTATAATCATTATTGTAATATTCGCACAAGTATTATTTCTATTCAATATTATTTTCTCTAGTATTAAGAATAAAAAAGTATAATTACCCTCAACATTAAATGGGACATCTAGCCGACATATATGTTATAAAAAAGTCAAGATCTAAACAACTTGGAATTGATTTCTTAAACCAATTTCTCCCCTTGAATTCGGAGAGTGCAGATGAGTACAGCATTCCGCAATATTCAGTTAGTCCTGTACAAAATTTTGACAAGGCTCATGATTTAATGACCTATCTTGAGTCAAATAATCAATATGCTCAAAGTATTTATTGGCAAAACCTAAATAAACAGGATAGGAATAAGCATGGAATGATCTTTTATACGGAGGATGGATGTATGATTTTTGGAATTTCCAGATATGTTGATTCTAGGAAGGACGAAAAGGAATTTTTAAAAGGAATGAAGTATTTTTTTCATGCGGAGATGGGGTATATAGACCATGAAAATCCTCCGGTAGATTCGTATGAAGAATTTATTGAAAGGGTTAAGCAACTAGAGTAATAAAACTCAAAGTACTCCTCGCTCAATCCAACCTCAAACCAAACCCCTTCTCAAATTTCTCCCTCATCATTCGCTATTGCATTTTGAGTTCTCTATCTTTGCCCCCTTAAAATTTTGGTATGAAGAAGTTTTTCCAAGGGTTTACTGCAAATCCTAAGAATGATATTTTAGCAGGTATGACCGTTTCATTGGCGATGATACCAGAGGTTGTAGCCTTTGCCTTTGTGGCAAGAATAGATCCTTTAGTAGCCTTGTCTGGAGCATTTATTGTTGGATTAATTACGGCTTTATTCGGCGGTAGACCTGGGTTAATTTCAGGAGCAGCAGGAGCGGTAGCGGTAATTTTTGTAAATATGATCGCTGAAGGTCATGAAAGAGGACTTGCTTTTGATACACCCGTTGAAAATATGGGGTTCTTCTATCTCTTTGCCTGTGTAATATTAATGGGTATTATTCAAGTTGCTGCTGGTTACTTTAAATTAGGTCGTTTTGTACGACTTATTCCCCACCCGGTTATGCTTGGATTCGTTAACGGTTTGGCTGTAGTTATTTTCATAGCGCAGTTAAAAATGTTCCCTGTTCAAGCAGGTACAGAAACACAATCTGCGTTTTCAGTATTTTTTAGTGATCTCTTTTCATGGAGTTCATTGACTAAAATGTCACTATTGGTAGCAGTGACCATGGCAATAATTTACCTTTTACCAAAATGGAAACCAACTTCTAAATTGCCCGCAGCACTTACAGCTATCTTAATTATTACGCTTTTCGTAATTTTCTCAGGAATGGATGTAGCTACCATTGGTTCATACATTAGAGAAGGTGGTGGTGAAGGTTTGAAAGGTAAGTTCCCTACTCCTAATTTAGAGTTGTGGGAAAACTTGCCCCTGAACTTAGATACTTTAGCATTTATCTTCCCTTATGCATTCTTAGCGGCTTCTGTAGGTTTAATTGAGTCGTTAATGACCATGAACTTAGTAGATGAGATGACAGAAACGCGAGGAGACGGAAACAGAGAATGTGTAGGACAAGGATTCGGTAACATTGTAAGTGGACTCTTTGGAGGAACGGGTGGTTGTGGTATGATAGGTCAAACCATGATTAACATCAACGCGAAAGGTAGAGGTAGATTATCTGGAGTTATGATGGCTTTAACCTTATTATCTTTTATTGTTTTCGCAGCAGAATACATTGAAATGGTTCCAATCGCAGCATTAGTAGGTGTAATGTTTGTGATGGTAATTGACACCTTTGCTTGGTCGAGTTTCCGTATCATGAAAAAGATTCCGAAATCGGATGCCTTTGTTTTAGTAGCTGTATCTGTAATCACCATTGTTGCCGATTTAGCCATTGCAGTATTCGCAGGAGTAATCATTTCAGCTTTAGTATTTGCATGGGAAAATGCCGTAAGAATTAGAGCAAGAAAGAAATACAAGGAAGATGGAACGAAAGTTTATGAAATCTTTGGTCCCCTATTCTTTGGTAGTATTCAGGCCTTTAATCAGAAGTTTGACATTAAAGAAGATCCTGAAAATATTGAAATAGACTTTTTAGATTCTAAAGTATCTGACCACTCTGGTATTGAAGCTTTGGTGAATTTGGTCAACAAATACGAAGCACAAAACAAGAAAGTGAAATTAACGCATTTGAGTCCTGATTGTAAAACACTTTTAATTAAGAACAACGAAGGATTTAAAGATATCATTGAAGAAAGTATAGATGATCCTAGATATTATGTAATGACGGATACACCCGCGGTTACCGAATAAAATTTAAAAGCAGGAAGTAGAAATACAACCTGCTTTTTTTAGCTTTATACCGTGGAGAATACCGAAGATATAAAGGAGCTGGATATACTTTACCAGGATGAGTATTATGTTGCTGTAAACAAGCCCACCGGACTTCTGGTGCACCGTACTAATTTGGCAACTGATGCCGAAGAGTTTGCATTGCAAATTGTTCGAGATCAAACTGGGAAACACCTCTATCCTATCCATAGATTAGATAGAAAGACTTCAGGAGTTTTGTTGTTTGCATTTAGTTCAGAAGCAGCTCAGAAAATGCAAGAAACTCTAGCTTCAATAAATACTCAAAAAAGATACTTAGCCATAGTACGCGGTCATTTCCCAGAAGAAATTTACGTAGACTATTCCTTAAAAAATCTAAAAGGCAAAGCGCAAGAGGCACAAACTCAATTTAGATGCTTAATGCAGTCAGAGTGTGATTTTCCATCGGGAAAATTTGAAACATCACGCTATTCTTTAATTGAAGCTTTTCCAAAGACAGGGAGAATGCATCAAATTAGAAAACATTGTAATCACCTACGCCACCCAATTATTGGAGATAGACCCCACGGCTGTAACAAACAGAATAAAATATTGGGAGAACGATTTGGCTTGGAGCAAATGATGTTACATGCCGTTGACTTTAGACTTAAACATCCTTACAGCTTTGAAAATATGGTGATAGAAGCCCCTTTATTTGATGAATTTGAACGCATGCAGAAATTACTTTTACTGGATTAATTCCAACAAAGACTTTGAGTTATTCTTTCTTTAAAACTTAGTTTTTCGTAAAAACCTTCTGTCCATCAACTACAAGACGAAACACGAACCAAGTGTTCTCATCAAAAGAATTTAAATTGAATTCCTTATCTTCATTTATCAAAAGCAAACTTATGAGAGAATACAAACACAATTCAGCTTCTCAAACCGTACTTTCCGAGCTTATGGTCCCTTCATACGCCAACTTTGGGGGACGTGTTCATGGAGGAACCATACTATCTATGATGGACAAAGTAGCCTACGCCTGCGCTACCAAACATGCAGGGAATTATTGCGTAACAGCCTCTGTGGAAACGGTTGATTTTCTTACTCCCGTTGAGATTGGTGATCAATTATCTTTATATGCCAGTGTTAATTATGTGGGAAACACC
>NZ_JBVCPV010000248.1:0-3521 GCF_057456495.1 Lishizhenia sp.
TGGGTATTATTTTCCTAATCAGCATAAAAAAGAAAAGTTGGCGCCAAAAGAAATGGTTCTTGTACGCCTTTTTAGTCGCTACCCCACTTGGCTTTGTAGCACTAGAAGCAGGTTGGTTTGTAACGGAATTGGGGAGACAACCTTGGATAATCAATGGAATTATGAAAACCAAAGATGCCGTAACTCCGGTTCAAGGCATACAATACAGTTTTTATTTATACATGCTTATCTACATTGGTTTAAGCATTACGGTGTATTGGTTAATGAATAGACAAATAAAAAAACTAAATAGCTTGTAATATGGAATTCATTGTACTCACATTTCTCTTTTTAGCGATATTGTTTTACCTACTTTTCGGAGGAGCAGACTTTGGCGTAGGTGTCTTGGAATTTTTCTCTAGCAAGCAAAACAAAGAAATCACCAAGAAAACAGCCTATAGAATAATAGGTCCGGTTTGGGAAGCTAATCACGTTTGGTTAATTGTTGTTATTGTAGTGATGTGGATAGGGTTCCCTATTTACTACAACATTATCGTTACTCAATTACACATTCCGCTGAGTTTATTATTGCTCGGAATCATAGCCCGTGGAACAGCCTTTGTATTTAGACATTACGATGCCTATAAGGATGATAGTCAAAAATTCTACGATAAAATTTTCCAGTATGCCAGTGCCTTTACTCCTTTCATCATTGGAGTAATCATAGGTGCTATCTTAAGTGGAGAAATGATACATCCTGATAAGGTGGAAGGAAATGATTTTTACACCTTATACATCGCGACTTGGTTCAACAGCTTTAGTTTATGCACAGGTTTCTTCGTTTTAAGTTTAACGGCATACATCTCTTCTGTTTTCTTAAGTACAGAAAGTTTGGGTGAAGAGAAATTTTACTACATCAAAAAAGCCAAAAGAGCGAGTTTGTTTGTTTTGATTTCGGGAGCACTTGTATTTGTTGAAAGCATTTTATATGGACGTGCGTTCTTTCTTATTTATGCGGAAAACTGGTGGACTTGGGTCATTCTATTCATTGCTGGTTTACTTTTTATACCGATGTGGAAAGGAATAAACGCTGGAGATAGATGGATGCCTAGAGCTTGGATGGCGCTTCAAATTATAATGATTTTAACCGTTTGGGTGATCGATATTTTTCCCAACCTTATCATTTTTAAAGAAGGACAATTGGGATTAACAGAAAACCCTGTACCTGATGCTGTATTTCAAAGTCTAGGAATGGCTTTACTTATAGCTTCTGCCTTTGTTTTGCCAGGATTGTATCATTTATATAAAACCTTTGGGTTGGTAAACAGTAAAAATCAAGCGTAGAGTTATTGGTAAAGAAAAACCCCGACTTTACGTCGGGGCTAAAACAAAAAACACACTATTCACTTGTTTTACTACCTATTATGAAAAGTTAGAGCAGCTGAATTTATACAATAGCGTAATCCAGTTGGTTCAGGTCCATCGTTGAAAACATGTCCCAAGTGACCATCACATCTGTTACACACCACTTCTATTCTTTGCCATCCGTATTTATAATCCTCAAGCTCTCCAACATTTACAAGGTTTACCGGTTCGTAAAAACTCGGCCAACCTGTTCCAGACTTAAATTTCGTTTTACTGTCGAAAAGCCGTAAATCACATCCAGCACAGTGATAAACACCATCGGCTTTATGATCCCAGTACTTCCCAGTAAAAGCCTGCTCGGTTCCTTCTTTTCTTAGCACATCATAGGCTTCAGGAGAAAGTTCTTTTTTCCATTCTTCATCTGTCTTCACCACTTTGGTAAGCGTATCTTCAACTTCCCTTTCCACATCGGCATTGGTTAAGTGTACGGTTTGAGATGAGTTCACTCCTCCACACGCACTTAACACAACTATTAGAGATATCCATACAAAATTCTTCATACTATATAGACGTGTTTTAAACGGATTTCTTACATATCTACGCCCACAAACTTCTTTTGGATTTTGAAAACTGAAATAATTTTCATTTTCTTTCTTTTGTCTTGAAAACACATCCAAAACCTTGAGCTCAATTCCAAAATAGAGATACCTTTGCCACAAATTTTTTGAGCATGAAAAAATACAGTAAGAACTTTTGGGCAATTTGTACATCTCTCTTGCTGTTCATGACAAGTTTTAACTTGATTATTCCCGAGCTCAATGATTTCATTACCGCCCTTGGAGGTATCGAATACAAAGGTTTAATTATTACACTTTTCACTTTATCGGCCGCCATTTCTCGACCATTTTCTGGAAAACTATCCGATACCATAGGTAGAAAATCCACCATGTATATAGGAATTACCGTTAGTACCATAGTTACTTTCCTCTATCCTTTATGCGGAAGTGTACTCTTCTTTTTAACGCTGCGTTTTTTCCATGGTTTCTCTACAGGCTTCTTACCAACGGGAGCTACTGCATTAGTTACAGATATTTTACCAGCCGATAAGCGCGGTCAGGGAATGGGTGTGTTTGGAACAGCTACATCCCTTGGTATTGGAATTGGTCAATTTTTAGGAACACCCATCACCAAATTAGCAGGTGTTGACGGATTGTTTATCATCAGTGGTATACTTGCTATCATCGCAGGATTAATGATTTTAACCGTACGAGAAACTTTAGAAAATCCTCAAGTTTTCGCTCCTAAACTTTTGAAAGTAAAGAAAACAGAAATCATAGAAACCAATGTGATTCCAGCTGGAATAGTAATGATATTAACCGCTACATGTTCTGGAATTATTTTCGTGCTTTCTCCTGACATGTCAGAATATTTAGGCATTTCTAATAAAGGATGGTTCTTCTTTTTCTATGTAATATCTACCATAGGAATAAGACTATTTACAGGTAAGGTATCTGATAAGTATGGTAGAAGAGAGACTTTAATTGCAGGCTGCATTGTACTTTGTTTAAGTATGCTCATGGTTGGATACTCTGAAAGTATGCTTTCCTTCACCTTAGGTGCCATTGTATTTGGTGTAGCTACAGGAATAAATAGTCCAACACTTTTTGCTTGGATGGCAGATTTATCGCCAGCTCATAGAAGAGGAATTAGTGCAGGAACTTTGTTTATAGCATTAGAGGTAGGTATCATGGTTGGAGCTTCAAGCACCTTATATATGTATGAAAGTACCTTTAAATCCGTTCCCCAAACCTTTATGGTTGGAGCCGGATTTTCTATCCTTGCCTTGTTCTTTTTGCTTTGGCATTTAAAATTTAGAAAGCAACAAACAACCTATTAATCTATCTCATGTTCTACTTGTAGGTATTTTTTCAACCATCTCGTTCCGTAATAGAAAGGAAGGGTATCTAGTAAAGCACATACCACCTTGAACAAGTAACTACTTATTACAAACGCGAAGAGTTGAAAAGCAATACTTGCCCCCTCTTTCATGGGTAGACCATTCGCGAAATAATAGGTAATTAGAATTACAGAAATAGAGTCGATTAAAAGACAGGTTAAGGTTGAAAAAATATTACAAAAACACAACATATTACCATCGGTTTTGTTATTAAAAAAAA
>NZ_JBVCPV010000249.1:0-3448 GCF_057456495.1 Lishizhenia sp.
GGAAGTGCCTTTCTTGCTTTAATATTACTTAAGTTTTGGCTTGGGGACTATAATGGATAGCGCGCCCGTTTGCCTCATTAATCTCTAATCTCTGTTTAAGATTCTTAATAATGACATAAATAGGTTAATGAACAATATATACAATTGCAAACCTCCTATTAATGCTAGTTTCTTTTTATCTGCCGCATCTATGGACGTGTCTTGCGCAATCGCTTTATAGTTTTGCATGTAGTAGGCCGTTAAACCTGTAAATACAAACACCCCTACAATAGAGATAATCCAGTCTAAACCGTCACTACCCACCCAAATATTAACAATACTCGCAATGAAAATCCCGATGAAAGCCATGTACAACAAGCTTCCCATTTTTGTTAAATCTGTTTTTGTTGTATATCCTAACACAGCCATTGCCGCAAATGCCCCAGCACTAATGAAGAAAGTACTAGCAATTTGACCTGAGGTATACACAAAGAAAATGGTAGACAAACTCGTTCCTATTAAGGCTGCATACAAGACGAATAGCCCCATCAATACAGGCATGGATAAACGGTTATAGGCACCTTGAATTAAGAAAGCTAAGCCTACAGGCGCAAAAATAACAACGTACATCAATGGACTCATTGACATCGTGTGCTCATTGTAGAACCATTTGATTACGTTTCCTGAGGCAGCCATCCAATAGGCCAAAAATCCTGAAACGACAAGCGCTAACACCATGTAAGTATATACACTTCTAAAAAACTCCTTGGATTGCGCTTTACTTAGCGACTGATTCGACTCGGTGAAGTCAAGTATTTCGTTACTCATAATATGTGATTAATGTAATTTAGCTTGCACCAAATTAATAAATTCTTTTCTCGTAGAATCGTTGTTTAAAAAATCTCCTGTAAATGCAGATGACGTTGTGGATGAATTTTGTTTTTGCACCCCGCGCATTTGCATACACATGTGGTTACATTCCATTACAACTGCTACACCTTTTGGGTTTAGGGTCTTTTCGATACAATCTCTAATCTCAATAGTCAAACGCTCCTGCACCTGCAATCTTCTGGCAAAGGCATCTACTACACGAGGAATTTTAGAAAGTCCAACAATTTTACCATCTGGAATGTAAGCGATGTGTGCTTTACCAAAGAAAGGCAACATGTGGTGTTCGCACATAGAATAAACTTCTATATCCTTCACAATCACCATTTCAGAATACTCCTCATTGAAGAGTGCTCCTTTTAGAATTTCTTCTGGATCTTCGTCGTACCCTTTAGTTAAATATTGCAATGCCTTTGCTACACGTTCGGGAGTTTTAAGGAGTCCTTCACGGTTTGGATCTTCTCCAATTTCTCCCAATACCTCTTTGTATATTGCGCTTAATTTATCTGTTACTTTATCGTCGTATATGAGTTTTTCTTGCACTTTCGAGTATTAAAATGTTAGTTGTTTGATGAACAAACTTAGAATTAAAATGGTTCGTTACCCCCAAAATATTCAACAAAGTTATTTTCTGTCTCCACCAGCTTAATTTTAGCCAACTCACCGCCAGCCTGTTGAATTGAGTCTTTGATTTGTTCCCAAATCTCAATGATCAAGTTTTCTGTTGAAGCTAGCTTCCCTTTCATAAAAGGAACGTCAAGGTTCAAGTTTTTATGATCAAGTTTTTCTACCACTTCATCTTTAACGATTTTACTCAAATCTTTAAGATCAATCACAAAGCCTGTGTCAGGATTTGGTTTTCCTTTTACGGTAACGTAAATCACAAAATTGTGTCCATGCCAGTTTTTATTGGCACATTTCCCGAACACCTCTTCATTTTTTTCGTCGCTCCACTCTTCTCTCCACAATTTGTGTGCGGCATTAAAATGCTCTCTACGTGTAATATATACTGTTTTCAAAGCTCTTTATTTAAAGAAAATGCAAAGATAGGGTTAATGTGGGAGATTTGCAGTGTGGGCGGGGTGAGATTTTGTTTGGGGGAATAGGAAATATATTGATTAGTCGCATGTTTGCCACATAATTTCATTTGATTAACGCATCTGGTTTTCGTAACTTGAGAATCAACCTAATCTTTACAACCATGAATATCAATGAATTCATCCGCCTTTATGGCACGGAAAAAAAGTGCATTTCTTTCATCAAAGAACACCGCGAAAAATCTGGAGTATCTTGCCCAAAGTGTAAATCAAAAGTTACTAATTGGAAAGAAAAACACATGTTTTGGCGCTGTAAATGTGGCAAAAAAATCAGTTTAAAAAGTGGAACTATTATGGAATCTACCAAGCTCAAATATTCCATTTGGTTTAAAGCTATTTTCTTTATGACCCACGTTAAAAAATCATACTCTACACTAGAACTATCAAGACTTCTAGGTATAAAACGATATAGAACGGTTTGGTATCTGAGCATGAAAATTAGAAGAGCTATGGCCCAAGATTTATTGGCGCGAGAATACTTTCAATTCCTATACATCCTGTCTAAGGAAAATCAGTCCGACTACAACATGAACTCGTTACGACATAAATCCATCAATGCCATTGCCAAAAAACAAAAAATTGGAAGGGATGAAATTAACCTAATTGCTCCAGCTCATATCCATCAAAAAGTTAATGCTCAAGAAGTTCAGTTAATTCGAAAAAACTATAGATGTAAAAAAGTTTTGGGTTTACATAATCAAATTGAAATCAAACCAGCGTACACAGCAACCAAACCCTCTGTTCAAATTTGGATGAAAAAACTACTTAGAAACTCTAATAAATTGCTCAACGGCATCCATCACGGTGTTAGTTTACTACATATTCAGAAATATATGTTCGAATTTTCTTTTAACTACAATTACCGTTACCAAGATAAGTTCCATCCCATAATTGAGCAAATTCTAACCTAGAGATTGGCAAACATGCGACTAATCAATATAATCTACAAAAATCACCTCCTTTTGTCCCCCAAACACCCCAACCCAACTTTCCCAAATCATTTCCCTATAATAGTCCGCTACAAACTCCCCTTTTTAATAAATCATTTTTATATTCGTTACTTATTAATAGAAACACCAATTACAATGTTTGATAATAACGAATTTAATAAGTTTGCTACCAAGCACATGGGGATTAACAGCATGCATTTAGGGCATTATGTTGAATCTTCTCTTACACCATATATCATAGAAGAAAGACAAATGAACATGACCCAAATGGACGTGTTCTCGCGTTTAATGATGGATAGAATTATTTTCTTGGGTACTGGTATTAACGACCAAGTTGCCAACATCATTAACGCCCAATTGTTGTTCTTAGAATCTGTTGATCCTAAAAAAGACATCCAAATTTACTTGAACTCTCCTGGAGGTTCTGTTTATGCCGGATTGGGTATTTACGATACGATGCAATACATCAACCCAGATGTAGCTACAATTTGTACAGGAATGGCAGCTTCTATGGGAGCAGTTTTATTGTGTGCA
>NZ_JBVCPV010000250.1:0-3425 GCF_057456495.1 Lishizhenia sp.
GTGATTGATACCAACAAGTACTTTGTGGTCTGTGCAAATAATATAGGGTCACCGTATGGATCTACCCATCCCTTGTCCTTCCAGCGTAACAAAGAACGCTACTATAGAAGTTTTCCCTTAGTTACAACAAGAGATACAGCACGAGCATTTGATCAACTAAGAATACACCTTGGAATTAAGAAAATAAAGCACCTCATCGGTACATCTTATGGAGGTCAAATTGCTTTGGAATGGAATGTTCTCAATAGCAATGTCTTTGAATCTTCCATTTTTATAGCTACCAATGCTAAACATTCTCCATCTGGAATTGCCTATAACGAGTCACAACGTTTGGCCATAGAAAGTGATGGGAGTTTTTATCGCAAAAGTTTATTGGGAGGTAAAACGGGTTTAGTAGCGGCAAGGTCTATTGCATTGTTGAGTTACCGCACCGGTATTTTGTACAACCAAACACAGGAAGAAAACTTTAACGGAGAACTCCGAAAGTTTAAAGCTGCCAGCTACCAACAGTTCCAAGGTGTGAAATTTGCGCTGCGTTTTGATGCCTTTAGTTATTACGCGATAACCAAAAGTATGGATGCCCATAATCTTGGAAGGAATCGCGGTGGATTAAAACGAGCCCTAGATGTTATTCAAAATCCTTGTTTGATTTTAGGAGTGAGCAGTGATGGACTATTCCCAAAAGAAGAACAAGTGTTTTTAGCAGAAAATATTTCTAATGCGCAGTTGGGTATTATAGCGTCAAACTACGGACACGATGGCTTTCTTATTGAAAAAGAGCAGCTCATAGAATACTTGGATGATTACATCAACAACAATTTTAACAGAAACAAGATTACAAAATTTAAGAAGCTAGCAGTATGAGTACAAAATTAAATATAGGATTATTCGGATTTGGATGTGTAGGTAGCGGGTTGTATAAGGTGTTACACGAAACCCAACAAGTAAAAGCAAACATAGCGCGTATCGTAGTTAAAGATAAAACCAAGTCGAGAAGTATTGCACCTGCATTGTATGGTTTTAATAAAGCAGAGATTTTAGAGAATCCCAGCATTAATTTGGTGGTAGAGTTGATTGATGATGCTGACGCTGCCTATGATATTGTTACAGAAGCATTACGCAAGAAAAAGCATGTGGTAAGTGCCAATAAAAAGTTAATTGCCGAGCATTTGGATGAATTGATAACTCTTGCCAAAGCCAATGGTGTATCCTTTTTGTATGAAGCGGCAGTTTGTGCCAGTATTCCAGTAATTAGAAACATAGAAGAGTATTACACTTCAGATGTTCTCTCTCGTTTAGAAGGTGTTTTTAATGGAACATCGAATTATATCCTTACCCAAACAGATGCTGGAAAAACCTATGATGAAGCTTTACAAGAAGCAAGTGATCTTGGGTATGCAGAATCTGATCCTACCTTAGACGTGGATGCTTTTGATGCCAAGTTTAAACTCTGCATTTTGGTGAAACATGCCTTTGGACTGACCTTACAACCGCAGGATGTATTTAATTATGGAATCAGACATATTAAACCCAGGGATGTAGTATATGCAAAAGAGAAAGGTTTGAAAGTTAAACTTTTGGCCAAAGCAGTAAAGTTGAATGACAAACTTTTAGCCTATGTAGCACCTCATTTTATACCTGCTAATCACAATTGTTACGCTATAGATAATGCTTTGAATGGGGTAACCGTAGAAGGACTTTTCTCAGATGAACAACTGTTTAAAGGACAAGGTGCGGGAAGTTTGCCCACAGCGAGCGCGGTGTTGAGTGATATTTCAGCCTTGCTTTATGATTACCAATATGAATACAAAAAATCGAATGTGTTAACCGATTTAAGTTTAACCCAAAATTTTAAAGTGAAGGTTTATATAGGCGCAACAGATGCTCAACGTATAGAAAGACTGCCTTTCTTGGAAGTTGAAGAAAATTACCAAAGTGCTGCCTACTACTATAAAACAGGGTGGATTAGGTTTGAAGATTTACTTCCCTTAAATTTAAATGCGGCAGCAGATTTATTTGTTGCTGTATTACCCGAAAATGAAGTAGAACTGGTTTCGTTACCGAAAGCAGAAGCCCTAAATTATGCATGAAATGAAATTATCCTTAGTAAAAGATCAAGAAAAAATAGACTTCAATATTTATAAAGAAGGAGGTTTAGCAGGAAGATCAACGGCAAGTTTGGCCGTAGGTGGAAGTGACGATGGTTTGCGACCTATGGAAATGTTTGCTTCAAGTTTAGCGTTATGCACAAGTATAGATACCCTGCACATTTTAAATAAACAACGTGTTTATTTAGATTATTTTGAAGTGAACATAACAGCAGAGCGTGTGAAGAATAAAGTACCTGCGATTTTTAAGGAAATAATTCTGGAGTTTGTAATTGGAGAAGAGGAGCACTTGGTTAAGGTTGCAAAAGCTGTGAACTTGAGTATTAATAAGTACTGTTCTGTAAGGCACATGATAAAAGACGAAGTGAAAATTGAAACCAAAATACGCTTGAAAACATGAGAGACGAAACTTTGGCCATACGTTTACAAAATGAGAAGTCTCTTTTTGGAGAGCACAGTACGCCCTTGTTTTTAACCAGTAGTTACGCCTTTGAAAATGCGGAACACATGCGAGCGTTGTTCGCCGATGAACAAGAGGGAAATATTTATTCGCGTTACTCTAACCCTACAGTAAGTGAGTTTATCCATAAAATGTGTCAACTCGAAAAAACAGAAGCAGGTTTTGCTACAGCTTCTGGCATGGCTGCCGTTTTTTCTACTTTGGGAGCTTTACTAGAAAAAGGTGATCATGTGGTGAGCTGCAGTGCCATTTTTGGAAGTACACACAAATTGTTTACGGAGATTTTACCCAAGTGGGGAATTCATACAAGTTATGTAGGTAGTCAAGATTATGCTGGTTTTGAACGTGCAATTTTACCCACTACCAAATTGATTTATGTGGAAACGCCTTCCAACCCTGGGTTAGATATTGTGGATTTAGAATACTTGGGTGGGATTTGTAAAAAGTATGGACTTCTTTTAGTGGTAGATAATTGCTTTGCAACTCCGATACTTCAAAAACCTGTTGAGTTTGGAGCAGATGTCGTTATTCATTCGGCTACCAAGTGGATAGATGGTCAAGGTAGAACGATGGGAGGGGTGATTTTATCTACGCAGGAAATCATTGAAAAAGTGGAAGGATTTGCGCGACATACAGGCCCGTGTTTGAGTCCTTTTAACGCGTGGATTTTAAGTAAGTCTTTAGAAACGCTGGCCTTGCGTATAGAAAAACACTCGTCGAATGCCTTAATCTTAGCGGAACGATTAGCTGTTCATCCGGCGGTTGAAAGTTTAAAGTATCCACATTTTAGAACCCATCCACAGTATGCTTTGGCCAAAAAGCAAATGAAGTTTGGAGGAGGTATAGTGAGTTTTGAA
>NZ_JBVCPV010000251.1:0-3397 GCF_057456495.1 Lishizhenia sp.
AAGACAAGCCAATATTCCTTGTGAATACAAATTAAAAGGAAGACAGGCAGACTGTGAAAAAGATCGTGCTTATAAGGCAGAAATGGCAAAAAAACGCCAAGATGCCGCAGATAGTTACGGATTTCAAATCAATGCCTTAACATTAGAAAATGCCGATTTGTATGACCAAGCAGCTACATCAAGAACGGTTGAAGAAAGCCTTGCCAAAATGGGTACTACAGCAGAGGCCGAGGCAATTAAAGCTATAGCTGAAGCCGAAACCAAGAAAGACAACAACACTTTGTTCATTGTAATTGCTGTTTTAGCTGCACTGGGCATAGGAATATTTGTTTACAAGAAATTCTTTTAATCATGCCTAAAGAAAGTTCCTTTTTAGAACAGGCAGTTTTGGACATCATGAACGCAGGAGATAGCAACACATCGTTGCTTTCCTTCTCGTTTGGAGCTCAAAACACGCCTACAGCCCAAGAAAAAGTATTAACCGAAGAACAAAAGCAAAAGCGTACTATAATCATCATGGGCGGTTTATTCGCTGCGCTGATCATTCTGCTTATTGTTCTCACAAAAATTCGCTAATCATGTTTGATGCAACTGTAGAAACCAAAATTTCAACCGAAACTGTAGTGATCCTTTCTTTAGGATTAGCACTAGCAGGAGTATTGATTGTATTAGCTACTAAACTCGCGAGGTAATGAATGAGTTAATCAAAATTTATAAACAACAGCCTGTAGTAGTACAAATAGTTGTTGCCATCATTTTACTTGTTATTGGATGGAATGTTTACAACTGGGCTAAAGCTCAAATGAAGAATTCAGCCGAAGAAACACAAGGAAAAGTTGAAATCAAACAACTGGAAAAACAAGGTGTTACACCTAGTTATTCTGACAGCGATTTTGATGCAATGGCCGACGATTTAGAGGAAGCTATGACTGGTCCTAGTAATACAGATGATGCCAATCAAGTCTATTCTGTTTTGAAAAAACTTAAAAACGATGCTGACTTTATCCAATTAAACAAAGCATTCGGATTACGCTCGTCAAGTTGGGACTTCATTAATCCAACTGCAACCGACCTTTCAACTTGGTTAAGAGATGAAAGTTTAGTTGATGTGAGTGTGATTAACAGTCAATTGAGTTTCCAAGGACTATCAAAACGCTTCTAACCTATGCAAGAAAAAGCACTTACTGCAGTACAGATGCTTTTAGCAACGGGAGCGGGTTGGGTTGTATCTCTGGAAGCTGTTGAAGCGGTCGCAAGAATTGTTTCATTAATTGCACCCGTAGTATTCTCAACCATCCTCTTTGTTCGGAAAAGCAAAAAAGACAAAGACAACTAAAATGAAGAACCTAAAGATCAAACCTCTGAAGCATTTGAAATTAAAGCTTGAAAACACAAATAACGGTGAAGCAATATTTCAAATTCGATTTACTACGGCTTTGACTCTTTGGGTTCTTTTAACTGCATTGGCCAGCGGTAAAATAAACCTAGAAAAGTTCATTTCTCTGGCCAATATCATACTAGAAAATGTATGAACGATAAAACCTTAAGAGTGGTGATGTTGATTTACATGTTCGCATTATCCTTCATCCTATTCTACCAAATCATTAAAGACAGATTTATGAAAATCGAAAACGTCGCAAATAAGTTAACCAAGAATTCAAACAAGAGCTACGGAATGCGTAGCCTTTCAAAAATAGCTTATATCATCTGGCATCATAGTGCCACACATTCTGGATCAGCGGAGCAATTCGCAAAATACCATGTTGAAAAACATGATTGGCCAGGCATAGGCTACCACTTTGTAATTGAAAAAGATGGAACCATTAAACAAACCAACGCACTAACAACCGTGAGTTATCATTGCCCGGGTAGAAATACAGATGGAATTGGTGTTTGTTTGGTTGGTGATTTCTCTAATTCAATGCCGACTCCAGAACAGATGCAATCAGCTACATGGTTAGGCCGTGAAATACGTAAAATGGTAGGTAAAAACCTAACCTCTGCCCCACATGGCGACTTTAAGCAAACAAGCTGCCCAGGAGACAAATTAAGAAATGAAGTTTACAACTGGTAATACCTAGATTATGTACAACGTATATACATACAACAACTACTTATACATTGATGGAATGGCAGGCTATCAAGCCCGTTCTGCCGCTTTATCTGAAATTAGACGAGACGATGTGTTTCGTGATCAGTTCCATGTTTACGACCGCAGAGGTTATTTATTTACCCTCAATTTTGCAGACATCTTAATGGAGGATGGAAATCCTTATGCAGATGCAGATGCTTTTGAAGCATGGGCAACAGAGGCAACATCGGGTTTTAATTCAGCCTCGGGAGGTAGCGAGGCTGTAACATTCTATACTGGGGATGGTCAATTGTCTTCAGATAGAACTGTTGATATGAATGGCCATAGCATAAGTTATAAAAATGGACTTCAAAACGTTTTTAGTTTTGATGCATTAGGTAATTTTGAATTAGGTTCATCAAGTCAAGGTGCACCACTGAAAGGCTTACTCATCAACAACTATACAGGAAGAAGTTTAAGTGATTATGTTGTTGATGTAAGGACAAACGCTTCTCAAAGAGCATTGGGGGTTCGGCAAAATGGTGGTACTGTAATTGGGAATAATGCTAACAACATATCAACTATTGGAGGGTATGATGGAGTAGGTATAAATAGATTCTATTCTATAAATGGTCATTTTAATTTTACTGGAGGTGCAACTAATCCAAATTATGGATGGGTGTCTGTTGGTGGTTATATGACACAACCCCAAGCTTTGCTGCACTTACAAGCACAAGGCGGGTTAAGTACTGATAAAGCCTTATTAGTTAAAACCCCTGATTCAATAGATTCTTTTTACATCACTGGAGATAAGCAAATAATTTCAAATGGTGGTAGTTTATTTATGCCACAAACATGGGGCGGTGGTGCATATGCAAAAATTGAAAATCATGGAAATGGAAGGTTATTCGAAATAGGGCATACCACAAATGGAAAGGAAATATCCATGACCTCAGACGACAATACAAATTATGGTTTGAGTGTTAACAAGGGATTAGGAAATAATTTCTTTTTGGGAGATATAGTAAAACCGTATTCTTCGGGAATTGGTAATGGATTTTATCAAGGAGTATCTTCAATTGAGAATCCTATTGTTCCAAATGCTTCATCGACGGGTGTTTTTGATTTTGGAGATGGAAACGGGCAGGTTTTCTACGTTAAAAATTCATCGGGAGATAAAATAAAACTCTTCAAATACGTTGACGTAGATTTTGCCACAAATCTAGTACCTACAGATTATAATGCTAGTCCTGATAATTTCAACACTTTCATGGATCAATTTGTAACTCAATTTCATAGCATGAGAAATGCTTTAATTCAACACGG
>NZ_JBVCPV010000252.1:0-3376 GCF_057456495.1 Lishizhenia sp.
CATCGGCTTTGAAAGGATTCGTACCGTAATCTCCTTTTTCAGAGAACTTTCTTTGGTAGCCATCCGTATCTGTTTCTCTTTTCAATTTCGAAATCAATTTTACTCCACCTACAATACCTGCGTTGAAATAAAAGTTGTCATCATCTTCGCGATTTGTTGTAAATTCTAAGAGTAAAGGCACGGTCAAATAAGTCATACGCAACTTGTTTTTACTGTAGTCTGCAAGGGTGTCCATCTCCGCCGTAATTTGGTCTGGAGAATAGTTGTAGATATAGTTGTTTCTAAAACTGAAGTTCGTTACGTTTAACCCCAATCCAGATGTGATCCCTACATAACCTTTTATAATGTCCAACCTTCCATCCATGAAGTTCAAATTCCAATTCCATGATTTTGAAGGATCAATTTCTAAGAACTGAGCATTGGGAAAGTCTGCTTTGTAACTCGGATTTACAAAAGTATTCACACCAACTTCTAATCCTGACCAGTTTGCTTCACTTTTTCTTTTTTTCGGAACTTCAAAATCATCTTCATTAATTTCTCCTTGGAAAGTGCTATCGTTTTCATCTGTTTGAATTACCACCTCCTCGTTTTCACCGCTTTTAATGATAATTACTTTATTCCCGATTTTCACCGTTAAAGTATCTGGATCTTCCTGTGCAAATGCAGCGCCACCTAAAACGCTCAAAATTGCTATAACTATAAATTTTTTCATCTTTTCTAATTTTTTAACTGAATTCAATTGTTGTAGTGTTTGTATGTAAGACTCACTAGTCACGCATTTGTTACAGGTTAAATTATTTTTTTTACAATTCATACCCGTATTAGCGCAAGCCTCTGTTTTTATTAGGGATTGAGACGGTTTTGACTTTGGTTTATGCTGCCTTTACCTGCTATTCAGTATACTCCTTGCGCATCAAGGAAATTTTTAAACACTTCATCAGGCTTCTCTTGGTCGCCTGTGAGCGCGCATAAAAATAAACCGTGCTGCACTGCGGGGTGCCCTTTCTATCAGGGGCAGAGTTCAATCGTAATGTTGATTTGCCTGTATAAGGATAAATACTTCACTATCATGAACATGAGGTGGAGAAATGAATATGGCATAAAAAAAGTTCAACTGCTAAGCTGAACTTTTTCGAAATTTATCCGACATCCTGCCGGTATGAAGTGGTTTTAGTTTTTCTTTAATTCTATTGCACCAATTTTTATTTTAAACCTTCCTTTGAAAAGAGATTTGTTCTCCTCTTTTTTTATTTCAATTGGCTTTTTCCCTGTCTTTTTACTGACTTTGTTTAAAGCGTAATCCACAAGTGGAGGTAAGGCGTTTTCTAGATAAGTGCCGTTCTCCTTGTTATTATTCATCGCCTTGTTGTTTGGTGTAGTGTTAATTTCTACGTGTTCAACAGGCTGTGTTTTTACTTCATCATCG
Organism: Lishizhenia sp.; assembly: GCF_057456495.1. Taxonomy (NCBI): domain Bacteria; kingdom Pseudomonadati; phylum Bacteroidota; class Flavobacteriia; order Flavobacteriales; family Crocinitomicaceae; genus Lishizhenia; species Lishizhenia sp. The sequence goes on from NZ_JBVCPV010000252.1 coordinate 1,427, forward strand.
TTAAGTGATGGATTTTGAGGTAGGTGAGTAGTTCCTGTTTTTTCAATACTCTTTGTAGGAGTTTGCTTTTCTTTAGGTAGGGCTCCTTGTTGCAATTCGTTTTTATTACTTAACGCGTTATTTTTCTTCTTGCCATTAGTTTCCGAAGCTGTAATTTGTGTCAAGATAGTTTCTTGTCCTTTTGTACGAATTGGATTATCATCCTTCATAGTAATGACAGGTAACTCTTCTTTTTCTTCCGGTGTATTGATTTTATTTGTGTCTTTTTGAGCGGGAATCACACGAGCGTGTTGAACATCCGGAGTGTCTAATTGCGTATTCATCATGAATAATAAGGTGAAACTCGCAGCAACTGCTACTAAAGCGGGCCACAAAATTATTGTCGACTTTCTCTTCAGTTTTCCTTTATTCGGATATGTTAGTGTGTTTTGATTGAGGTAAACTTGAGCATAATGCTGAAAACTTTCCTGTAATGCCTTAGAACTTGCCACAAGTTGTTCAACTAGGCTTGACTGTTCCTTCGTTAAAATTCCTTCATGGTAGGCGATAATTTTATCTTCGTTAGACATTTTATCAAAACTAGGAAGCGCCTCGAATTTTAAAGCTGCTTTATTCGAGTAAGCGATTTGTGGAGTTGCTATAGGATCCAGAAAATCATCTTCCACTTGCAATTCAGGATGAAGCACAAGGAAAGCTTCAAGCTCCTGCGTCAAAGCAGGGTCTAAATCACCTTCAAGGTAATCCATGTAAAATAGCTCGTAATTTTCTTTGGTTATCATACTAATATATCTATGCGTTTTAAATACGCCTTTAAACTTTTTCTTGCTCTAAAAATGTACACCTTTACTTGACTTGCGTTCAATTCTAATATATCTGCAATCTCATCGTAACTGTATCCTTCATAGTCGCGCAACAACACAGCAGATTTTTGAACTTCAGGTAAAGTACCTAGTGCTTGTTCTAAATGTTCCTGAATATCAAAATTAGGAATATTGGAACTTCCCACTTCTTGTTGACTTACATTTTCCATATCACCACTGCGTTTTTCTTTTTTAATAACATCAAGAGTACTTGTGTAAGCCGTTGTGAATAAGTAGCTCTTTACTTTCGTACCTTGGATGTCCTCATGTTTTTGCCAAACTTTGGCAAAAGTTTCTTGTACAACGTCATCGGCCAACATTTCATTTCTCAAATGTTTAATAGCAAATCTGTATATCCCATCGGAATATAAATCTACAGCGTTATTGTACTCTTTTACCGTCATAATAGCAGCGATGCTTGTAAGTAAGACTGACAAGTAAATGAAAAGTTACACACTTAATTTGAAAAATTTGAAGATTTGATAATTTGAAGGATTACTTTTTATATTTATTTCCGTTATGTGAAGTTGTTTTTAGATACTTAATGAAGTGTTTTAGTTGTATTGAGATGAACCTAAGACGATCTGTCAATTCATTAAACTCAATAGGAGTGATAAAGTTAAAGTCCATGGCTCTGATGAGTTGTGAGCGAAGTTCTCCAGCACTTCCCTTCGCAATGAAAAGAAATTGTATGAGTTCTTTATTGCCTTCTCTTTCGAATCCTTCGGCGATATTGTCCATAATGCTTCCAGAGGTTTTGAGTAAGTGGTTTTTTAAATAACCATTGGAAAACTCTAATTTATTATTGAGAACTTTGTATAATTCAGTGTTTAGAATTCTTGCCAGTTTCCATACTTCTAAGTTTTCAAAGCTTGAATAAGTTGACATTGTTTAAATTTAGGTTGAGATAGTAATTTACAATATTTTTCCGAGCTCTGCGAGGAAATCCCTCAAATCCCTCAAATCCCTCAAATCCCTCAAATCCCTCAAATCCCTCAAATCCCTCAAATCCCTCAAATCCCTCACATCCCTCAAACCATAAAAACTTTACGTTCTCCTTTGCTATACTTGCTTCGCAATTAGTTCTTGC
>NZ_JBVCPV010000253.1:0-3371 GCF_057456495.1 Lishizhenia sp.
AAATAATCAGCCGGAATGTGTGCCAGATCACCCACCAAAAATTCTTTACCAATACTTACTTCATCTATGGGTAAGTGAGAATACATTAAGATATCAAAAACTTGTTCTATATCCTCAATGCTATATCCCGCCTCTAGATACCTAATAAGACCTAATGAGTCTGCCTCTGTTTCGTGTTGCTTACTGTAACTACTAAAATCTTCTATTTCTAATTCAATGTTAGATCTTTCCAATTCCTTTCTTCTTTTGAAGGAATTCAATACATGTTTTTCTTCGTAATGAGCAATTTCGTGAGATAAGACAAAGGCTAAATCACTTTCAGAAACCAATTGAGAAAGGAGTCCCATCGTAACGAATACCATTCCATCTCCGGTAACAAAGGCATTGGCAACATTTGATCGCAGCGTGAAAAAACTCAATTCATCGAACAAATATTCATCGTCTTTTAATAACTTCTTGGCAAGGTCTTCAATATATTCGGTTAATTCATCACCATAGACTACTAAACCAGATTGAATCAGGTTATCCAAAGAAGATGCCTTCATAAAGACGTACTCCTTTTGTTCATAACCTGTAAGGCCATAATCTACCTCAAGGTCTTGGTTGTACCTTTCATCTAAAGTAAGTTTAAAACTTTCAGGAATTTCTCCTTTAGACTTAATGGTCTTGTAATTACTAAAATCTAATTGTGCTTGTACACTTAGTACTGCAAGAAGTACAAAGCAAAAGGTGATAAATTTCATAGTTTACGGTGTTTAATAGCGTCGGTTTTAGCGAGAATAAAAAAGGGGTAGCTCTTAATTGCCACCCCTAAATTATAATGATTGAATTTAATCTTCGCTTCCGAATCTTTCGATTACTTGTTGTGTTACCCCCGTATTAGAGAAACCTCCATCGTGGAATAAATTCTGCATTGTTACGTATTTCGTTAAATCAGAGAACATAGAAATACAGTAGTTTGCACATGCTTCTGCTGAAGCGTTTCCTAATGGAGACATTTGCTCAGAGAAGTTAATGAACTCGTCAAAACCTTTAATTCCTTGTCCTGCCGTTGTAACCGTTGGCGACTGAGAAATCGTGTTAACTCTTACTTTTTTCTTGATACCGTAATGGTAACCGAAGCTTCTTGTAATTGATTCTAACAATGATTTAGCATCAGCCATATCGTTGTAATCTGGGAAAATACGTTGTGCTGCGATATACGTTAAAGCAACTACAGAACCCCATTCGTTAAGCGCGTCCATCTTTTGTGCAGTAGCCAATACTTTATGTAAAGAACCTGCAGACACGTCTAATGTTTGGTTGTAGTAGTTGTAGTTTATTTCAGTATAATGTTTTTTCTTTCTTACGTTTGGAGACATTCCAATAGAGTGTAAAATGAAATCGATTTTACCACCAAGGTGCTCCATAGATTCTTTAATCAAATTCTCTAGATCTTCAACATTTGTTGCATCCGCTGGAATTACTTTAGAACCTGTTTTTTCGGCTAATTCGTTAATTGCTCCCATACGCATAGCGATAGGTGCATTTGTCAATACGAACTCCGCTCCTTCTTCGTGCGCACGTTCTGCCACTTTCCAGGCGATAGACATATCATTTAGGGCACCGAAAATAATCCCTCTTTTTCCTTTCAATAAATTATTTGCCATAATTAATGCTTTGGTACAAATTTAGAATTATCAGGGATATTCTAACACTTTTTTGAAAGGTTTTAGACCACAGACCTTTGTGTATAAACATCCTGCAAAAAGAAACCCATCTCAAAAGAGATGGGCTTGCATAACGTATTTATATTTCAACGGCTTATTTACCAGCCTTTAAAACAGCTTTATTAATTTCTTTCACTAAGCTAGGGCCTTTGTAAATATAACCTGTATATACCTGAACCAAACTTGCTCCTGCCTCTAACTTTTCAAGTGCATCCTCTGCAGAGTGAATACCTCCTACACCAATAATGGGGAAGCTTCCTTTAGATTTTTCTGACAAGTAACGAATTACCTCCGTAGATCTTTTCGCAATTGGCTTTCCAGAAAGTCCACCCATTCCAATTTCCTCCAAGTTGTCGGCCTTTAATCCTTCTCTATTTACAGAGGTATTTGCCGCGATGATTCCATCTATCTTCGTTTCTCCAACTAATTCAACCATTTCATCTAATTGAATCGTGTTCAAATCTGGAGCAATTTTTAATAAAATAGGCTTTGGTGTACCTTGCTTCTGATTGATCTCTTGTAAAGCATTTAATAAATCTACCAAGAAGTCTTTATCCTGTAATTTAGCATGACTCCCCACATTTGGACAACTCACATTTACCGTAAAGTAATCTACATAAGGGTGTAATTCTGTAAAACACTCTACGTAATCACCTGTGTATTGATCTGGTGTTGAACTCGTCATTTTACCGATATTACCTCCTACGATAATATTAGTATTGCGCTTTTTCAATTTTTCAACCATGGCCTTTACTCCTTGGTTGTTGAATCCCATTCTATTGATTATCGCTTCGTCTCCAATTAATCTAAATAATCTTTTCTTAGGGTTTCCTTCTTGCGGACGAGGGGTTACGGTACCTAATTCTATAAATCCAAATCCCAAGTTTTCCAGCTCATTCAAAAGCTTGGCATCTTTATCAAAACCTGCAGCTAATCCAACAGGGTTTTTAAACTTCAGTCCAAATACTTCCCTTTCTAAACGTTTATCTTCTATTGTGTAAGCACTCTTAAATAATGATTTAACAATAGGAGTATTCAAAGAAATTTTCATCATCTTAAAAATAAAATGGTGCGCTTTCTCTGGATCACATTTAAAAAGAATTGGCTTTATTAACTTGTACATTCGTCGTAAGATTTGTGCAAAAATAAGCACAAAAAAAAGAGGATACAAACCCTCTTTTTACTATTGTAATTTCTAGAACTTTAAAATTTCGTTTTACCTCTCCAACGCTCTGTTCTCACTCTGAAAGAAGAGATGGTAATATTTTTTGAGAACACCAAGTTTACATACAAGATTGCATCTTTCGTACTGGGATCTCCACGTTGTTGTCCTGGCGCAAACCAGTTTTGATTTCCTATCGCTGGATTGGAGGCCAAAGCAGCTTCCGGACCAATCGTTGCCGCGAGTACTGCTGGATCATAGTAAACCGTTGATACATCATCTATATAATCTGAATATGCAATATTGTAGGTAGCTTCTATACCTAACCTCCAATATTTCCCTGTAGCCAAACGCATTCCAAATCCTAAAGGAACAGTAACGGTAAAGTTGCTATATTTTTTTGCCCCATTCGGCAGTCCTTGTCCCTCTGTGCTGAGCGGTCTTAAATTGGTCCAACCCGATCCTAAATCAGCTTGAGGAACAAAAAACATCACTCCTGC
>NZ_JBVCPV010000254.1:0-3362 GCF_057456495.1 Lishizhenia sp.
CGCCTTTTAGGTATTCAAAAAGTAGATGGAATCTTGGGAGACCTTGGTGTTTCTTCTCATCAATTCGATGAAGGAAGCAGAGGTTTCAGCATTAGAGGTGACTACCCGCTAGACATGCGCATGAACCAATCTAGTGAAATAGACGCCAAGCACATCGTGAACACCTACGAAGAAGATGAACTCATTTCTATTCTAAGAAAATACGGAGAGGTAAAATCTCCAGGCAAGGTAGCCGGAACCATTTGCAGAGCTCGTTCTCGCAAAGAGATAGAAACAACGGGAGAATTAAACGAAATACTCCTTCCTATCGCCCCTGCAAGAAAAGAAAATAAATTCTTAGCACAAATCTACCAAGCCATAAGAATTGAGGTAAACAATGAAATGGATGTGTTGGAGAAATTTTTAACACAAACCACAGAGATATTAAAACCCCACGGCAGACTCGTAATCATGTCTTACCACTCTCTAGAAGATAGGTTGGTGAAAAATTTCATGAAGAGAGGAAGCTTTGACGGGAAAATAGAGAAAGACTTTTATGGGAACATCTTAAAACCTTTCACAGAGGTAAATAGAAAACCCATCACACCAACAGAAGAAGAGTTAGAGTTAAACAATCGCTCGCGAAGCGCCAAACTAAGAATAGCAGAACGCAACGATGATTAACGAATACCAAAATAAAGAAGAGGTTCAAAAAGAAAGCCCGAAGAAGAAGAAAAGGAAGAAGAGCACAAGAAAGCCTTTAGGTGAAAGCTCAAAGACTTTTATGCAAATCATCAACGGGGATTTTCTAACGAAAGACTTTGTACTCAACAACCTTACGTACATCGTTTTCTTCGTAATGCTCCTCATACTTATTGTTGGAAAAGGATATTACGTAAACCAACTGGCAAAGGAAACCAGCAACATGGAAAAGGAGCTCAACCAAATGACTTCAGACTATGTAGAAACCAAAGCCAAGTTAGAAGAAGAAACAAGAAGACAGGTATTGGTAGACAAACTAACACCACTCGGATTAAAAGAAACAAGAAAACCAACGAAAGTTGTAAGAATAAAAAAGGAAGAGGAAGAATAAATGGACAAGAACAACAAACATATAGTTTTAAGAACCTATCTGATTTACTTCGGGTTTGTAGCTATCATGTTGACAGTTATTGTTAAATCTTTCATGATCTACAAAGATGGTAGAACCAATCTTTTCGTTTCATCTTCAGAAAAAATTGAGTTTAAAACTGCTGAAATCATCCCGAGAAGGGGAGAGATTTTAGACGCAAACTTAAGTCCATTAGTAACCTCAGTTTCTTTTTACGACATCTACATGGATACCAAAGTAGTTAAGGAAGATGTTTGGAGAGAAGGAATTGAAGGATTAACACAGGGGTTAGCTCAAATCTTTCCAGAGCGCACTGCCAGAGAATGGAGAGAATACCTTTCTAGAGAACGCGCAAGAAACAATCAGTACTGCCGCATTCAAAGAAGAGTAACCAATGACACACGTAAAAAATTACGTGCCTTACCTATTTTCAAACTAGGGAAATACAAGGGTGGAATCATAGACCAAGAAGAAATCATCATCCGTCAAAAACCCCATGAAGATCTTTTAAAAAGAACTTTAGGTTACGTGCGCTACCGTGAGGACGACACTTTAGAAGTTGGAATTGAAGGTGCATTTAACGAATACCTACAAGGTCAGAATGGAGAAATCATTCAACAAAAGATTTCTAACTCTTGGAAAACTACAGGTCCTATCACCAAGGAAACACAAGATGGAGCAGATGTGGTTACAACCATAGACAAAGACATACAAGAAGTAGCACACACTGAGTTACTGCGTCAACTTCAAACCAAAGGAGGTAAATACGGTTGTGCCATCGTTATGGACGTGAAAACAGGATTCATCAAAGCCATGGTGAACTTAGAAGAGAACAGAGATGGTGGTTATTCTGAATCTTACAATCATGCCATTGGTACGATAGAGGTTCCTGGATCAACATTCAAACTCGCTTCCTTAATGGCTGCATTAGAGGATGAGAAAATTAAACTCACCGATACTGTTAACGCTGTAGGTAGATACCAATACTACGATAGAGCTTTGAACGATGACAACAAATGGGGATATGGAAAAATCACAATACAACGTGCCTTTGAAAAGTCTTCTAACGTTATCTCCAAAATTATTTTTGACAACTACAGAAATGAGCCAGAACAATTCATTTCTCGATTAGATCAATTTGGACTAACGCAACCCTTAGGTATAGATATCGCCGGAGAAAAAGCTCCTATGATTAACAGACCAGGCACTCCACAATGGTGGGGAGGATCTATTGCATGGATGTCTATCGGTTACGAGGTGCAACAAACACCCCTACAAACCTTAGCATTCTACAACGCTGTTGCCAACAATGGTAAATTCATGAAGCCACAGTTCGTCTCTGAGATCCGCCAAGGAACAGAAGTAATAAAGCATTATGAACCTGTTGTTTTGAAAGAAAAGATCTGTAGTCAACCTACAATAGACGCTTTGCAAAAATGTTTAGCCGGAGTTGTAGAACACGGTACAGGAAGAGCGCTACGCAAGTCTTTCTTCAAATTAGCAGGTAAAACAGGAACAGCACAAATTGCAAACAGAAACAAAGGATACGGAGAAATTGGTGACCAGAAATACATCGCTTCTTTCTGCGGTTATTTCCCAGCAGAAAACCCAGTATACTCTTGTATAGTAGTGGTCAGTGCTCCAACTAACGACATCTATGGTGCTTCTGTATCAGGAACTGTTTTCGCTGAAATTGCAGATAAAGTATACAGTACGAGTTTACAATATCAAGAAGCCATTAACCAAGGAAGTGGAACATTTGACACCCCAATCACTAAAAGCGGAAATGGGTACGAATTAAAACAAGTGCTTGACCAATTACACATCAGAACAAACGGTAGCACTTCACAAGAATGGGTTAGAACTTTCCAACAAACGAACGGAGTAGAATTTAGAAACGCAGAAATACAAAAAAGCCTTGTTCCTAAAGTATTAGGAATGGGACTTAAAGATGCTGTTATCCTTCTTGAACAAGCAGGGTTAAAAGTAAGAGCTAAAGGTGTTGGAAGAGTAGTTACTCAAAGTCTCGCCCCTGGTAGCGCAGCAGTAGTTGGTGGAATTATAGAACTAGAATTAAAGTAATGCAACAGTTAAGAGACATATTATACGGTGTAAACCTCATCCAAGTGATAGGTAGCACAGATGTGGCGATTGAAGCTATCGTTTTCGATTCAAGAAAAGCGACAGCCCATACTGTTTTTGTTGCCATCAAAGGATTTACAGTTGACGGACACAATTACATCTCTAAAGCAATAGAATTAGGCTGTACTTC
>NZ_JBVCPV010000255.1:0-3357 GCF_057456495.1 Lishizhenia sp.
CACTGTAGTTTAATGCTGCAGGGTCTGTACAACCACAAGGTAATACTGTTACATCTACCGTTGCTGTATCCGCACAAGTTGCAGATTGGTGAGCAATTAAAGTTACTGTAGTAGAAGCATTGAAAGATTCCGTTTGTGCAGCGTTCGTACTTACGTCATAAGAATTACCATTACCAAAGTCCCAAGTGTACCCTTCATCTGCATTTGTAGATTCGTTGTTAAACACTATTTCTAACGGAACACAGCCTTCCGTTTGGTTTGGTGTAATTATAGCCGTTGGTGCGTTAAGCGCTTCAATGTATGCACTATCTTTTGCAATACAAGCGTCATCTTCTATTGTAAAGTAGTACCATCCTGGTCCTAAGTTACCCCAAGCAGATCCATCGATTCCATTTGAAGAGTTAGGTCCTGGTCCTGACCAGTTCAAATCTTCTGTTCCTAATTCACCACTATAGTAAGCAGAAACATACCCGTCTTGAGAACAACCAGAAGTGTTACCAATTTGAATAGAGTCAACTTTCAAGTTTTGGTGTACGATTAATAAAGTACTATCATATCTCTCGTATCCACAACCATCAGTAATTTCAACATAGTATAGAATTGTATCGTATGTATTTCCACCTGTAGGAAGTGCTGTTGGCTGAGTTGTAGACGGTACTTGAGGCCAGTTTACGTTGTATGGAGCTACACCGTCTGCAAAGTTAGTTACAGATACTTCTGGGTACGTAGTTGGACAATCAGAATATACCGTATCAACTAAATCGTAGGTCATTGCATCAGGGTGCACGTAAATAGAGATAGTATCAGAAGAACAGTGGTATGCTGATGGAGTTAATGTATCGTATACATCCACCACGAAACTTGTATCCTGTGTAATTACTGCTTCGAAAGAGGTTACGTTACCGATTAAACCTGTGTTGAAGTTAGATGCTGGACCTGTACCGTAAAACCATTCTAGGTTTGTAGTAACTCCACAAGGTGTACCTGTTGCGTTAATAATAATGTTATCCAATCCCCAGTTATCATTTGCAGAACTAGAAGATGCTTCTTGTACCCACTTAAAACGTGTGTTCGTACTTAATGCGTTTACCGGAATTGGAATAGTGTATGTATCCCATGAAGTAAACTGAGTAATGTTACCTGGAGGTAAAACACCACCTGAAGTGTTTGGGTTTTGCGGTAAAATTTGTCCTGATGGAGAGAAGTAAGCAATCGGTTGGAAAGGACCATTGTTTACTGAGTATTGTAGCTCAACTCCCTCGTTCGCTAAATCGGGACCTTCACACGGTGCGGGGTCACTCTGAACAGAGAATACCATATCGAAAATGATAAATCCACCACATGAAACGTCGAAACCTGCCGTTGTAATACCTGGAGTAGTAGAAGCAGTAGATGCCCAGTAGTATGGTGTAGCATCTAAACTTTGTCCACATGGTTCAGCGAAACTTGTACCTCCTGCTGCATTCCATCCTGGAGGCATTGTTGCATTGTTAAAGTTAAAGGCCTGGTTACCATTTACTAAGTTGGCAAAGGCAAATATTTCAACGGTATCTCCTATACATACCGTAGAGTCGTCTGGGTAGACTACCGCTGAACAGTAATCAGTCTGTGCAAATGCACCGATGGCTGCTGTTGCGGAAGCTATGAGTGATAATAATATTTTTTTCATCGTAGTCCTTCTTATTTAATTTCAATAAACATGATTTGAACACCTTCAAATGTCCATCCTCCTTCTAAATTAGGGTTGGCAACAACACGAGAAGTACCTTTTGTTTCAAAGTTGCAGTCTCCTGTAATCGTTTCACCCGCTCCTATAGTTAATGACGTTTTAAATTCACTATCATAAGAACATCCTGAACAACCTTCTGCGTAATTCAAGGCAATTCCGAAGTCTACAGTTTTTTCAACATTGGTAGTGTTTTCTATTTTAACAAAGATGTATACTAAAGGTTTTTGTCCTTCGAAAATCATACATTCTTGTTTGGATACAGAAAATATAACTCCGTCTTGTTCTTCAATTTGAACAAACTCTGTCGTTAACTCACTGTCGTTGATCTGGTTTTGGGCAAATGACCCTTGAGAAATCAGCATTGCTGATAAAAAGGTCAAACCTAAAAGAAGCTTTTTCATGTTTTGCTGTGTTTGTGTTATATAGTACTAGACTACACTTGTTTTTTAAAAGTTGCACTAAGATGAAAAAAAAATAACAATTGTGAAATTTATTGACGCTTAAAAAGATCTTCTTATTGAATCTAGTGAGTTTTTTGATTGAAAATGGACAAAAACCAGACAGAAAGTTCACAAAAAATAGATGTGAGAATGGGGTTGCTTATACCTTAATATAGAGGTGTTGTTTTATTGATTATATCCCAAAGTGCTTCGTAACTTATTTTTGGTCAGTTAATTAAAGATTCTTAGCTTGTGGTTAAACTAATTATACTACTAATTATGAAGAAATTTTATTTATTTGTTTTAATGCTTGCGCTTTTTGCTTTACAGAGCAGGGTGCATGCTCAAACCGCCACAACAATACCTTATAGTACAGGCTTCGAAAGCACATTGGATGCTTGTTGGAGTACCTATGTTCAATCTGCTAATTGTGAGGTAAGTATTTATGCAAGTGGAGTTTATACGTGGAGTGGAAGTTCGGCGGATGCGCATACAGGAACTCATTTTCTTGGCTTGCACAATGCGGTAGGTGGTAATTATGAAACTACGCATGCGGCACTTCATTTAGACCTGGCAGGAGAATCGGGAGTGCGTTTGTCATTTTATTTGTCAGAATGGAACGAAGAAGATCATCCTCAAGATGGAATTTTTATTTCTGATGATGGGGGAACAACCTACACGGAGGTTTTTCATTATAATGGGACTCAGTACACTGATTTACAATACACGCATTTCGATTGGAGTTTAGATAGTATTAATGCAGTTCATAATTTAAATTTTAATGCAAATTATGTCGTTAAAATTCAGCAACATGATAATTTTTATTTTGCTGGAGGTAATGATGGTTTTCTTTTAGATGATGTTTCGGTTTATCAAGTGTGTTCAACGGGGTCTTCTCAAAACGTTTACTTATGTGGAGCTGGTGCTTACACGGTCCCAAGTGGTGATGAAGTATATACAACACCAGGTTTAGTTACAGATACATTAATGAATAGTCAAGGTTGTGATAGTGTATTGTACATTAATTTAATGCAGGGTAATTCAACCGCTACCATGTATGAGTTCTCTTGTACAGGGTCTTACACAGCACCAGATGGTTCTGTGCTTACATCTTCAGGAAATTATGCCATTACTATACCCAATGCTGTAGGTTGTGATAGTTTGATTGATCTATGGATAATCGTAGGG
>NZ_JBVCPV010000256.1:0-3356 GCF_057456495.1 Lishizhenia sp.
AATGGTTCTTCCAGAGTCGTTAGAAGTTGCTTCAACAACTGTTACATCACCTGCACCAGTTTCCAAAATTCCGTCAGTTAATACTAAATCAGCTCCAACTGCTTCTAAGAAGGCTGCTGTGTCAGGAGTTCCTGTAACACTTGTATAAATAGTGTGTCTCGGTACACCAAAAACAATTGCTCTATCAGCTGTACCATGGTTGGTAATTGTGATTGAAGTTGGACGAGCTTTTTCACCTTCGTCTAACAAAGTTTTTGCTCCTCCTGGACCCATTGACAATTGTCTTCCCATGTCAAGGGTGTTTCCGTGCTGTGCGACTAATTGTGCCGCTTTTCTACTTACGTTTTTATCCATCTTGTTAAACGTTTTCAGATTTTCCGATTACGGAGATTTTATCTCCTTGAATTTTCTTTGGAACAAAAAGCTCAACTGCGATTAATCCCAGTAAAAGTGCTATGATGATCCATGCTAAAACTTTAATGTTCATGCGTTTTAATTTTTTTGCTTGGATACAAATATTTGAAGTTTCAAAACCGTGAGTAGCGCCTTTGTAGACCTTTGTAGGCCTTTGTTACTCTTTGTTGCCCTTTGTAGACCTTTTGGGTGGGTTGAAAAGAAAAGGTCAACTATCTAGTTGACCTTTTTATATAAAATTGAAATACAATTATGATTATCAAAAATAAAGTGCTTAGTTTCCATATCAACGCATCACGAGCTTTACGGTAAACTACTTTTTGTACTTCAATTTCTTTTTCTACTGGTTTCTCCAGTATAGTATCAATTACGATAGGCTTTGGCATGATTTGAAGCCAAAACTCATCAAATTCGCTACGGGTTAGGGTTAGTTCTATTTCATCGTTTTCAAAATTAAAGGTGTCTACTTCAGTTAGGGTAAAAGATGTGTCTACTTGTTCAATTTCGTAAGTTATCTCCAGTGTATCCCGAATGGTATCTTTTACAACTACTGTTTGCGTTTCCTCGATCAACTCAGGGTTACGTTCAATAATGCGTGCCACTCGTTTTGATGCAGAGCACGAAACCATGCCTACACCGGCACAACCAATAATAGCTATTTGTTTAATTGATTTCAAGTTCATTTTCGTTTAGTGGCTCACCGTACAATTCAAAAAACTTGCGGATTACTTTAGGGTTAAGGGTTATACAATACTTATTGTAACCAACCTCTTGTAGCTCCTTGTAGTACACAACATTCATTAACCTACGTAAGTAAGATTGTGAAATAGGGTACAAATCTGCAAGTTCGTTTTTGCGTAGTGGCGAAAGCATTAGTTTAACTTAGGTGAATCGTAAAGTTTAAAAATCGGTTAGTTGACTCTCTTAAACCATCCATCACAATTGGAATATCTGGCCATGGGTATTTCTTTTTGTCTGGATGACCTTCATTTGTTTTAAATAGGGTCAAGGTGTCGGAACTTCTTACCAGTTCAGGTGGAATGGATGCCAAGGAGTGAAAAACAAAAAGCATGTCAATGTTTTTCTGTTTCGTATCGTAGATAAAACTTTTCAAATTTGGATCCAGTGTAGAACCTATAAACCTTGTCGCATCTTCATATAAGATAAGCGCATTAAATACGTGTTCTTCAATAAACTGGTTAAACTCCTCAAAATCTTTTACTACAATTCTATACGTTCCTTGTTTCCAATTCTTCAAATACTTTATATCTGGAATCAACGGGATTTTAAGCCGTTCCCATTCTGGATGATTCCAAGTTTTAAAGTTTCGCCAAGGTGGGTTATCGAAAGTATCAACGATTAACTTCTTTGGCATGATTGAAGCCTGAATTACTTGTTTAGTATAGTCGGTTTTTCCTGTACCTCGACCGCCCGCAATCAAATTGACTTTGTTGGTTCGGTTCATGGTGGGTTAGTGGTTAGATTAATTCCTTTCTAGGCTATTTATTTTAGCGTTTAATCTTCGGTTTTCTACTTCCAATTTCGCATTTCTTGCGGCATGCTTCTTGGCTTTCTTCTTGGTTTTACTTCGCATAAAGAGAAATAAAAGCGTGTGCAGAACTACTGCTATCCATCCAATTACTCCCATTACGTCATAAGTATTTTGGCAACTTTAGATGCAAATGAACCTACATACATTGTCCAGAATCCTGCTCCTGGGCCAATCTCCCAACGAACTTCTTCCATGTACGGAATTGCTGCATCAATAAGCTGTTTTTTAATCGAATCACTTGGGAGAATATCATCACTTAGCATTTTCATTTTTGCTTCGTAATCTTTGTATTTCTCAACAAGTCGTTTTTCTTGATCGTCTAATTCTTCACCGCTGAACTCTTTTTGATAAGCGGCTCGCATTGCTTTAATGACTTTGTTTCCGCCTATAGACTTACGAGCCTTAACGGTTGCAATAGGAGAGAGTACAAGTGTTTCAGCAACAACCAACCCATTCACTAATGAGGTTGCATGTTTCTTTGCGTCATAAGGTTGAAGAGGGACAACAGGCGCAGCTGCTTGCTGCTCCTGTTCAGTCTCTCTTTGTTCCTGATGAATTGCATCAAAATCGAAATCCTCAGAGAAATTACTTTCTAAATCAATGGTACTTGAGTAATTAGGATTCTTTTCTTCGGTAGGCTGAGCAATAACGTCCAAGAGATTCGGAGCGTTCATTATTTCATCAAGTCTTGGGTTAGGCATGGTCTAGGTTGGTTTCCTCCAACAAATACTTGTATTTAGTAATCATTGGAATAATTTCTTTGATTTCGCCCAAGTCTAAACCTCCAGAGGTCAATTTAGGCATCAAATTAAAAATTAAACTAGGTAGGACAGATGCAATGTCGTCACCTTCCTTGAATTGCGAAAAATCAATACCTAATTGACCTGCAAAGTTTCCGAGTGTACCCACTACAGTAACAAGGTCAGCTTCAATGTCCGAAATTTTAGTGCGTTGTTCAGCATTGATTGATTTTAGGCGGTTTATTTCCGCTTGGAGTTCTAGATGATCTAATGGCATTCTATAGATTTAAGTTGATAAAAAGTATTCAGTTTCTTAAGCCCCAAGACTGTTGTTCAACAAACCTAATTCAATACAAATATCAACTGTTCTCAGGGCTTTTTTTCTTGGTTTTTCTATTTCAGTTTTCGACGTAAGTACAAGTGTTTTTTGTGTCCGTCTTTTTCGGTTCTGAAGTAGTAGTTGTCTGCAACATTGTATTGCTCAATGTATTCTTCTACTTGCTTGTGAGATCCAGTAAAGAACTTTTCGTAATCTTTACCATCAATCGTCTTTTTCTTAGGGAAATTACTTTGCATGATCTATTTTTTTATAGAGTTGATTCCAGTGTAAAATTCACCGCCAAGGTTGAAAATAATGTTGTCATTAAACA
>NZ_JBVCPV010000257.1:0-3325 GCF_057456495.1 Lishizhenia sp.
CGCCTCCCTTAGCGTTACTAACCTTTCGCTTCACCTCCTTTCCATACTATCCCTGTTTGAATACTCGCGACTATGCCAGAACCACACCTACACCAATCTTCTCTAACAAATAAGTATTATGATCTATCACCAAAACATCGTTCTTCTTTGCCAGATCTCTTAAGATATTCAGAAGCGCATCGATATCTGCATAGTGCAACCCTATACTCGGTTCATCAATTATCAACAGTTGATTTTCTGTTTTTTCATCCATCCAATCTAACAAAGTCAATCGCTGCTTTTCTCCCGAAGAAAGACTTTGCACACGTTGATCCATTTGCAAATGCCCTAAACCAACCTTCATCAACTTTTCAAATCGAGCAATTGCTTTGGTTTTAGGCAAGTATTTTTCCAACCAACTCATCATTTCTGAAACATTCAGAGACAAAACTTCTGCGATATTTTTGTTTTCCAGCCTATGTTCTAAAACCTCATCTGCATAACGTGTACCTTTACATTTCTCACACACTTCTAAGGTGCTTGCTGCAACATCTAAACTCGTTACCAAAACTCCCTGCCCTTTACAATTATCACATTCACTCCCTTTTGTTTTCCAAGAGAAGAATTTGGCTTTCTCACCACTCCCTTTAGCAAAGCACTTTGTTAGATCTTTCAAAACATCCATGTATTCCACCATTAAGGTGGCCTTCTGGGTTCTAAGCTTTTTCATTTCAAAATATTGTACGCCACTATACTTTTTAGGAAAACGAAATGCAGCACAATTCACGGCTTCTTCTTGCCTTACACATGGCATGACAACCTCTTTGACCAAGGTTGTTTTTCCAACACCAGAATTACCCGTAAGGGCAGTGATTCCACCCACTGGTATTTCTAAAAGCTTCTTCTTCAACGTAAACTTTTCTACTTCTTTCAATACAAGGCTTTCCTTACCAGGCTTTAAAACAAGTTTTTTAGACTCCGCTTTTAAGAAAGGATGCACTTCATTTTGTAGAACAAATTCATTCGGTGATCCTGCAAACATAACCTCACCTCCATAACTCCCTGCCTTTGGACCAATTTCCACCAAATAATCTGCTGTTTTTAAAAGTTCTTTATTGTGCTCAATAAGAATTACTGTATTCCCCTTGGCTACCAACTCCTTTAAAATCTTTTGTAAATCTTCAATATTATTTTGCGACAAACCTGCAGAGGGTTCATCGAGTAAATAAGTAATACCTTTTAGCGGTGAATTAAGCTGTTGAATCAAAGCCACTCGTTGGTGCTCACCACCGCTCAAAGTTTTAGCTTTTCGGCTCAATTGCAAATAAGAGATGTGTAATTGTTTGGCCTTCTCTAACAATCCTCGTAAATGATGAACCAATTGAGCTTTGAGTCTCCCATCAATTTCAGAGGCACCATCCGTTTGTGTTAACCAACTTTCAAATTGATCTAAATCCATCATTTTGACCTCTTGAAAATTCAATCCATCAAGGGTAAACTTCAAACGTTCAGCTAACAAACCACTTCCTTTACATTCCCTACACCTTTCTTCAGAGAACAGAGCTGTTAAAGTCGCAATATTTTTGTTCTTGCGTGTTTTAAAATACTCTTCCTTCAAATAAGTAAAGAGCCCCTTCCACTCCATTTTCACTTCTTGAACACCTTCTCGGGTCTTTGTTTTAAACTTCCATTCCGTTTCCCATATTTTCTCAGGAATTCCATTCAAAATAACATCCAATTGTTGTGCAGTAAAATCATTGAAAGGTGTTTGCAATGTAAACCCGTATTCCTTCCCCACTTCTTGGAGTATGGCCATATACTGACCAGAAGCTTGACCGTAATAGGCCAAGGCTTTATTGTGTTCAAACAATCCCTCATCTATGCTCAAATTCTCATCAACTACTATTTTCTGTAAATCAGGAACCAAAGCTTCTCCATAACCATCACAAACTTTACATTTTCCAAGTTCATGGTTTTTAGAAAAATGAGAGGCAGATAACTCTTCACCTTCAAATTGAGCTTTTCTAGAAAAAGCAAAACGCAATCGTTTGTCTATGTCACACTGCTGAGCTAAATCAGTCTTATCGGAGAAATTCTTATGCTTTCGAGTGATACAAATCGTTGGGGTTAATCCTTCAACATCGTCTACCTCAAAGGGCATTTGTCCGCCCACTCTTCCTTGCTCATAACTAGAAAATTGTTGTGTCATTTCTTGCATACCATAGGCATGAAGTGTATCTATCAATAAAGATGATTTTCCGGAACCTGAAATTCCCGTAACTGCAGAGATTTTATACTTGGGAAAACTAACATTTACATCCTTCAGAAAATGCGTACGCGCACCTTTTATGTGAATATATTTTTTGTCCTCCGGCTTCAATTCTGGCAAAACCTCCCTTTCAACTGCACGTGCATTTTCTACAAAAACATCTGCTCTACTTTGAAACAAAGGATGATTCTCAAAACAAATAATTCCAGCAGTTTTTGCTTTTAATTGATGCAAGGCCGCAATCAATTCTTTTACATTTTGATGATGTAAACCTATACTGGGCTCCTCTAAGAACAACAAGGTTCGTTGAGATGATTTGGCAAAATACTTTGTTAACTTAATACGCTGTGCTTCACCTCCTGATAAAGTATTAGATGGCTGACCCAATTTCAAATACCCCAAGCCCAAGTTATTCATCAAGCTTAAAATAGATACAAGTTTAGACTCTCCCTCAAAAAAGCTTAGCGCTTGACGCACACTTAAATCGTAGATGTCTGCAATATTTTTTTCCTTCCAGCTAACCTGCAAAACATCCTTATGAAAACGCTTTCCATTACAAACCGGACACCTTTGATTTACATTTCCCATTACACTCATGGACAGACTTATCACTCCTGCCCCTTCACAATTCGCACACCTTCCTGCTTTGTTGTTAAACGAAAAAGCACCTTTTGCCAACTTCAGTGCTTTGGCAGTAGAAGTTTTTGCCAAGAGATCTCTAATTTTATCTGCCAGCCCTGTGTAGGTAGAAGGATTACTGCGCGGAGTTTTACCTATAGCTTGATCATTTACCGTTTGAATATTGAATGCTTCTTTTCTAGCATATTCCTTCAAAGTTCTTTCTACTTCCTTCGATTTTCGAGTAAAAACTGTCAGTCCACCCTTTAACTTTTCCATTCCCTGTTCCAACGCAATGGGAGTGGCTATCTGCTCATCTTCGCTCAAAGCAAGTTTTGTAGGGGTGTTCAATGTTTTATCCGCAAGGAATTCGCTTTTACTTCCATTAAACACAATTTCTCCACCTTCAGCTCCAGCCTTAAGTCCTAACTCAACAATCCAATCTGCGGATTGAATAAA
>NZ_JBVCPV010000258.1:0-3318 GCF_057456495.1 Lishizhenia sp.
CCGGTTACGGCATTGGGTCAAGCGATATCTTCAATAGTTATGATATTTGGTTATGCCATATTAGCGGTGCCAACGGGTATTGTTACCAATGAATTTATTAAGTCAGCAAACGATAAAACCGTTAATACACAATCCTGTCCTAATTGTTCTTTAGAAGGACATGACGACGATGCAGCATTCTGTAAGTTTTGTGGATCAGAACTCTAACCAACGATAAGTTTTTCCATACGTTAGTATACAAACAATGACGAATAAGACAATTATATATCTGTTTTCATTTCTATTCCTCTTACTTTCATGTAAAAAGGAAAAAACAACTTGGGGTACCAATTGGAGGGCGCCATTATTTCAAGACACACTAAGTTTCCAGAAGATGGTAGACTCTAATCAAATTGGAGTAGCGAGTGATCATTCTTTAAATTTAACCTTGGACCAAAATTTATTGGAGGCAGATTTGTTTGAGTATTTAAACATTCCAGACACATCAGTGGTGCAGGAGTTTAGTTTAAATTTTTTGAATTGGTATGTGGCCCCAGGAGGAAGTATTCCAACGGATGTAACAGAGTTTGAATTCTTACTAGGTGATGTTGAATTAAACAATGTAGTGATTAGTGAAGGTCAAGCCAGTGTTGAAATTGAAAACCCATTAATAGAACCCACTATTTTCACCATCACTTTTCCAGGTGTAACAAAGAATGGTCAAGTATTTACCCAAACCAAAGAAATACCAGCGGCCCAAAATGGTGTTCCTGGTATGGACGTATTAAACTTTGATTTTTCAGATTATCAATTGGATTTAACTGGAGAAAATGGAACGGCTTTTAATAAATTAGAATCCCAATTGGTGGTTTCATTAAGTCCGGATGGAAATGGTGTGAATGTGACCAATACGGATGTATTCAGGTTCACTTTAGATATTTCCGAGTTAAAGTTGAAATATGCCAGGGGGTATTTTGGTAATATTCATATTACAGATACGGAAACCTTATATGTTGATGAGTTGAATAATATCATCTCTGGTTTAATTGACGTAGAGAATGTTGATTTGAGTTTTTATGTTGAGAATGGTGTAAATGTGAACGGTGAATTAACCTTGGAGCTATTGCAAAGTAAAGCGAAGGATGGAACCACCGTTGATTTACAGAATCCACAAATCAATGTAGCGCAAAGTTTGAATGCTGCGCAATCGGTAAACGGAACTCAAACTCCAGGAGAAGCATTTTTTAATTTTACTTCTACCAATTCAAATATTGAAGATTTTATAGAAAATTTAGGAAGTAGCTATACGGTAGCTTACGATATAGAGATTAACCCTTGGGGGAACACTAGTGGTGGTTATGATGAAATTTTAGAGGGTAGTGCTTTTTCCCTTGATTTAAGGTCGAACATGCCCTTAGCTTTGGGGGTACAAGACTTATTGTATAGAGACACCATAGACTTTGAGCTTACACAAGATTTGGAAGGGAATCATTTGAACAGTGGTCGTTTAATTCTAAACACGAAAAATTCCTTTCCTTTTTCAGGAAGCGTAGGACTTAAGGTTTTGGATGAAAACAAACAAGTTCTAACGAGTTTAAGTGCGGGGTCAACGATTCAAGAGGCTTACGCAGCAGCGGTAACCAATTTGTCAGACTTTCCGTTTGTAGAAAACCAATTAATATTCACCTTGAGTGAGGGAGATGTTGAATTGATGAACCAAGCAAAATACATTGGGTTAGAATTTAAAGTGGATGCAGCCAATAATGATGTTCAACAAATCTATTTGGAGAGTAAACTCATCTTAGAATTATTAACAGATTTTGAATTTTCACATGCTTTATAAAATAGTTTTAATTGGTATTCTAAGTCTTGCTTTTCTTCCTCTTCAGGTAAAAGCTCAATCTTATTTCGGAAATACTTTGTCTATTGATACTTCGCGAGCAGCAGAATTGAATATTGAGGGAATGGGATTTTATCATAGCTCTGCCTTGAACAGAGGATTTCTTCAGTATTTTACGCAAGGTGGATATATATCCAATAGTGAAATTGAGGATAGATTATCCCATCAGAAAGATGTAAATGGTTTAGGGTTTAGTCTATATGGAGCAGTAGATCTCAAATTGCATAACTTGCATTTTGGCGAAGGGAATAAATTTGGTGTAGTGGTATCAGCAGGATCAAAAACCATGTCGAGTTTAGCGTATACCAAAGATTTATTTACGATGGCCTTTCAAGGGAATGCCAATCGTTTGGGAGATAGTTTAATGTTTAACTCTTCTTCCTTTCAATTAGAAAGTTTTCAAAAAATCGGAGTAGGAGTGTTTAATCGAAACACGAATAGCTACTTGCGTTTAAATTTTGTTGGAAGCAACAATACATTGAATAGTTATTTACAACAATCGCATTTCTATTCTTCTGCGAATGGAGATAGTTTGGCCCTCCTTTTAGATGGGGTTTTAAAATACATGGATTCAGAAAAACTGTACAGTTCCTATGGTGCAAGTGTTGACTTTCAATATAACATGCCCTTTGGAGAAGAGAATGATAAGTTTAGAGGAGTGTTATCTTTTAGTGTTCGCGATTTAGGTTTAGTTTATGCCAAAGAAATGACCTATTATAATGTAGATACAAGTATAAGTTTTCAAGGAGCAAACCTAGATAATATTCAAGCTATATTTTCTTTACAAGGAGATGAGGTGCTGGATTCTTTGGGTATTCAAAGTGAACAGATTTCATCCTTGAGGTTTCTTCCATCTACCATTGAAGTAGCTAAGCGAGCAGAATTAAATAGAGAAGATAATTGGCAGTCAATTTTTGGAATTAGAATGTACCCTACCTTGGTGAGTGTGCCACAAGCTTATGCTGGAGCACATTACCGTATTAATAAAATTTTGTCTGCAGGAGCACGTGCCAGTTTTGGAGGATTTGGAGGTTTTAGAGCAGGTGTTTATTTCAGAGCTCATACTTCCAACCTAGATATTTATATGGCTTCTCAAGATATTGTAGGACTTGTGAGTAAACGAGGGTTTGGTAATTCATTACAATTTGGACTAGGATGGTATTTTTAAGGTATATATTGATAATCGTTAGTGTACATTTTTCTGTAAATACGACAGCTCAAATTTACTTTCATAAAGTGTATGCAGGTGCAGAGTATGATTTTGGTTATGATCTTTTTCAAATGGAAGATACAAGCTACTATCTATGTGGAGCGAGTAGTAGTTTTTTAGATGGTCCATCACAAGCAATCTTATTGAAAGTTGATAGCCTTGGAAACAGTATTTGGTCCAAAAGTTATGGAGGAAGTGGTCAAGAGGCATTTTTATCGATGGACAGAGC
>NZ_JBVCPV010000259.1:0-3308 GCF_057456495.1 Lishizhenia sp.
ACTCTCCAGGTATGTATAGAGTAAATGGTCCATTGATGAATTGTCCAGAATTCTTTGAAGCTTTCCAAGTAACAGAGGAAGATGCGATGCGTAATTCAGCTGATAAGATCAGTAAAATTTGGTAGGAATACTTAAAAATAGATTAAAAGTCCAGTTCGAAAGAGCTGGACTTTTTTTTATTTCATTTTTTTTTCAGCCTTAAACATCCTACAATTTTATGTTTCAAAGTACACATAAAAACCTACAAGCTTAAATATCAAATAATTACAATTCAACCTTGGAATTAATCCTTTTTAAAGGGTATAATGCACGCCTACAATTCTAGTTAAATTACCAAAAATACTTCGTTTGCTTTTCGTATCTTAGGTCAAAGCCTTTTGCTATGATTGTAAAAACTACTGGACCCTACAAACTACTCTTGCTTTTCCCTGACGACATTCACGACTTGTTTAAAAAGCATGAAAGGGAGTATATATTAAACTTTTTTGGCTACAGCACCCAGGCTGAATACGAAAAATTAGAACGAATGCATAAAGAAGGAATGACGACCTATCGTTACTCCCTCGCACTAGGCGTAGTTCAAAATGAGCAAGGTGAAACTATAGGCCATACGGGGTACCATATATGGAACAAAGATCATAAAAATGCAGAACTCTTCTACAGTCTCAAAAGTGATAAATACAAGCGTAAAGGAATCATGAGTCAGGTTGTCCCCCTCGTCATACAAATTGGCTTTGAATACATGCATTTAAAAAGAATACAAGCAAGAGTTGCAGCTTGGAACACTGCTTCTATTCGTCTATTGGATAAATTTGGATTCGAAAAAGAGGGAGAGTTACGTCAAGATTATTTTTACGAAGGAAAATTCTCTGATTCTCTTTGTTACTCCTTATTAGCTCCAGAATAAATTGAGGGAATTCAACTCCCATTTTTCACAATAACCGTTTCGATAATTATATATTTTTTTTAGGTAATTCCCCTTTACAAATAAGAGATATACCCTTGTAATTTATATGTATATATAGTGTAACTTGTCATTAGAAATTAATTCTACTTACTGCTATTTTTTTCAGTTTTAGTAATTCTAGCTTTAGATTATTCAAACTGAAAACCTCGTTACACTAAACCTAATAAAGAAGTGGGGATTGTTTTGTTTTCCAAGGGTACATACAACCCGTATTTTCATGGAAGACAAAACACATCCCAACTTTAATAAGTGGTCTAATTCAGTAAGTATTTAGGCTTTAATCGTAATTTAGTAGTACCTACCTTAGTTTTAACCCACATTTATTTTAAACATGATTCGTGAATTTTCTACTGAAGATTTTCAAGCCGTAATTGAACTATTCCAATTTAATACCCCAACTTACTTTCATCCTGATGAACAACATGATTTGGAGCAATATCTTCAAAATGAAAGAGAAGATTATTATGTATTTCTTGCAGGTGAGAAAATTGTAGGCGCTGGAGGAATTAATTACCTACCTAAAGAAAAGACTGCCATACTTTCTTGGGACTTGATCCACCCTAATCATCAAAGACAAGGGATAGGTACAAAATTGGTAAAACACCGTTTACAAAGAATTAAAGAACTCACACTATTTCCACGTTGTATTGTCCGTACTTCTCAACTCGTATACCCCTTTTATCAAAATCTAGGTTTTAATTTGATCAGTAAACACCCTAATTATTGGGCCGATGGATACGATATGTATTTCATGGAAACAACTTTTTAAAACCAACTTAAAAACGACAACCTACGTTTGTATTAAAAACCGATCCGCATGAAATATTTATTATTTATATCGCTACTTTTTATTTTCTCGGCTTGCATTAAAGAACCTGATTGCGAACCAACAAATCCAGAAGGAGTAAATTACAAAGGATGCGGTAACTTTAGCGTATTTGAACCCTTCGATGAAGGCAGTGTACAAAACGCTATCATCCATATTCATGTAGACGTTGAAGCCTTTGCCCTCACCGACGAATATCAAAATTTCTCTTTGACAGAGCATCCTGAAATTCTCGCTCAAATTACAAGTTACAACAAAAGTACTATGCATGGAAATTTGTGTACGGATGGACTAGATGCTGATTTGATTGCAACTAATGTATGGACTGCCACTGAAGGCGACATTAATATGCGTATTGCCAGACCAAAAAGCGAATGTGACGATACCTATGTCGTTGATGTTCTATTGAATGACGCCAAGTTTATCGATGACAATGGCAATGAAATTCTAGTTTCAAAGGTAGAATTCCTTCACAGAATGGTTAATTATCCCATTGGCTAATACTTTACAGACATAAACGTATGCTCTAAATATAAAATTCAAAGAAAAAGCACCAAGAGTACTTGGTGCTTTTCTGTTATTCACTCAGTTCAAAGTTAATGGGAAGGGTAACGTAGCTCCTTACCTTTTTTCCATCAGTTTCCGCAGGCGTCCAATTAGGCATAGCTGATATTGCTCTTATTGCCTCACTATCCAACAATTCATCCACTCCTTTTAAGACTTGAACAGAACTTATAGCACCGTCCTTTTCTACAATAAAACGAACATACACCTTACCATATAAATTGGCAGTTTTAGCACTATCTGGATACTTCAGGTTTTCAATTAAATAGGTTTTCATTGCCTCATTGCCTCCAACAAAGGTCGCAACCTTATCTGGAGTAGAAGAAACCTCTTGTGCTTGTAACCCAAACACCATAAAGCATAAACTCAATGCTAAACATAATTTTGTAAACTTCATATATTAGATTTTATAATTCATACCAAAAGCAGCAAGAATCATGCTCTAGATAGTTAATAATGAAACTAATCTAACCAAAAGTATACATGTTAAAAATCAAAAATATTGAAAGCTTTCCCGTCACACATCCAATATCAATAGGGTCTCTTACTGTATAGATCAACAATAATTGACGGTTTACACAACTGAACTCTCTTATAACTTAAAGGTAATTCATTACTTTAATGCTACTCTTCTAATAACAGATGACTGTAAGAGTATGAATATGTAAAGCTAATAGGTACAGAGTTTCGATCTAGTTTAAGATTACCCTATTCTTAGGTTGCCGAGCGGAGTCGAGGTACCGCTAACAGAAGCAACTAATGAGCTTAATAAAGTCTTAGTTCTTTTGTAAGGTTTGGATAAAAAAAGTTAGGCAAAAAAAAAGCCTCATTCCGATAGGAACAAGGCTTTATAAAAAGTGGCGTCGACTTACTCTCCCACCCTCAAAAGGGCAGTACCATCAGCGCTAGTAGTCTTAACTTCTCTGTTCGGAATGGGAAGAGGTGGACCCT
>NZ_JBVCPV010000260.1:0-3296 GCF_057456495.1 Lishizhenia sp.
ATATATTTCCGTTAAGACTTACTCTATCGGAGGCATATTCACTTTAGGTAATGGAACTAAATTTTCAACAGGAGGAATACTTTGCAAATAGGTAAAGAGAGCATGTAAATCTTCATCTGCCAAATCTTTGAAATTCATCCATGGCATGGGAGGGAGGAGCATACGGGTATCGTCTAGTCCTTTGGATTTACCTTCTTTTAAAGCTTTTCCAAATTGCTCTTCTGTCCAATATTTTATCCCTGTTTCATCTGGGGTCAAATTGGCAGCATAAGAAATTCCCCAAGGACCAGCAGCTGCTGTTAAATCAGGAAACATTACTGCGAAACCAGGAGGAAGTTTAATACTGTCAAAAACTGGTGAAAGATCTTCACCATGGTGTCCAGATAACATTAATTCAGGAATCACCTCTGGTCCCATAGGTCCCATTTTTTTTGGAGAATGGCAATCGTGACATCCCATGGTCATGACCAAATATTCACCTCGTTTAATAACAGCATCGGAATCATCCTGTAGTGCGGCAACATCCGTTTCTTCTTGATTGTCTTTACTTGCAGCGTAATCCGTACAAGCAGTTTGTAGAGCTAAAAACAAAAGTAATAGCCCTATCATGTAAAAGCGAGTAGTTTTCATAATAGTAGTATTTAGTGTAAAATGAGGGTTTATATATCTTTTAATATATACTACTAAATTTACTCGAATTAAGTGAGTTGACAAAAAATACTTGTCTTCAGGTGGAGTATAAACGGTTGGAAATTAGTCTTTACCGTATAGTTTTAGGGGGAGCATTAAACCAAAGGCAAAAACTTGTTGACGGGTAAATCCCTCTGCATTCTCATCGTTCCTTTGCTTGAAACTGTAGAAGTAATTAAATTTTAGGTCAACATAGAAAAGTCCAAACTCTAGAGAAGCACAGGCTCCATAATCCCACTTATTCATGCTGAAATTAGGACTTATCGCCAAATTTCTACTCATATATCCACCAAAACTTATACTGTTGAAAAAAGGGTAGATACCAAAATCTGCTTTGTTTTCATTTGATATTTTAAACATCAATGGAACTTTGATGTCTTCTAATCGAACTGGAGTGCCATATAAAGCGTCAGATAAAATATTATTGTACTGTGGTTCTAGGGCAAATCCATATCCGATTTTTTTGAATTTTTGAGCAGAGACAATGGAATATCCCAGTCCTCCCATATACCCTTCGACCACATAGTTTTCTTGTAAACCAGTTTGAGTTTTTCCTTTAAAAGTAATGGTTGCAAAAGGGTAGAGCTCATGCACGTGAAAACGAGAAATACTTGTTCTTCTCTTCTTTATTAATGGATATTGAGCATAAGCATTATGCACAAAGGTGAAAAATAAAAAGAGAGAAAGTATTGCTCTTAATTTGCTCATAGCTCATAGATTTCTTAGGAGGTCTCAAGATAAAAAAATCATTTGAAAAAAGAGCTTTATGAACAAATATGAGTAGACTATAAACTTCTGTACCATTGAACCATTGGGATGGGAACTGATAGCACCTCACCGTCATAAATTATTCCTGAAAAACCGAACTGAAAAGCTTTCCCTTCTGATTGATGCCAACGAACACCAGGTACCAATACAGCAAATCCCATTTTTTGATCTTGATAAGTTTCGGTTATCGTTTGGTTTTCATACTGCATGGTATTTGGGTTGTACACTTGAGTTAAGTAAGTCTCTGTTCTCATTTCAGGTTCTCCGGGTAAGAGGAAGAAGGAGTCAAAAACCAAACTTAATTTTGTAGAAATCTTTAACATTCCCCCGACGCTTGCGACAAATCTACCCTCTAAGTCGCCATCATTGAGTATGGCTCCATACCCACCTGAAAAAGCGATATTTCTAGACCTGTCTCCTAAAGAAAGCGTTGCAAATGGGAGTGCACCTCCCCATTCAGGTAGCGCCCAAGAACCTGTTCCTGCTAATGCTCCTAACGCAAATTGTGATTGTTCGCCAATTATCCAAGATTTCTTAATGGTTGCAACTACAGGTAGTCCTATCCATGAGGTCATTACACCAACACCTAAATTTTCGCCGATTCCAAATTGTAAGTCAGGCCCGAATAGATTCCATTGGATGTAATGTTCTCCTTTGTGAATTGGGAGTCCATTAGTCGTTAAAAAATACCGCGTAGAAAACTTGTCTTCTCCTATAAATTCCCCCTTATTATTAAAATTCTTTGTATTTATTTTTTCTATAGATTTTACGGTGTATTGAGGGATATAAATTTTACGGCCATCTGTGGTCTTAAAGTAAATTTCTCGTTCATCTTGTGAAATAATTTGACCGATAATTTCACCGCCATCGGTAGTTACTAAGCGGTAAAGATTTGTGTCCGAAACTGTTGAACTATCGGATGGTGTTTGTGCTAACAGTGAACTTGTAATCACTGTTAACAGCATGAGTAGTAGCGTTTTCATAACCATGTAGTTTTAAAGTGTAGGTGGTATAAGGTTATTTTGAAAAGGTATCTAACTAAAGTTAAACTGTTTATTTCAATTAAACTAAATTATTTATTGTTTGGGTATTCTTCTTCTTCCAGAGGATTAAAAATTGAATGTGAGCGATGTTACGCGCTGCATCCTTTGCTTTTTCAGCTAACTTCCCGTGAAATAGTTCGTCTAGGGTAGCAATCCATAGCTGTAACCAATATCCAAAAAGTTCTTGTTCCAAACCTCCTGGATGTGCCTGGTCAACGTTGATGTGTTTTTGTGTTGGGTTTCCTTTAAATTTTCGAACTCCAAAAAGGTTTGTTTCCCAAAAGTCTGATAGTTTACTCAAATGTTCAGGCCATTCATCTTCTTTAATGTGACGGGAGAAAATAGGTCCTAGCTCATTGTGTGCCCTCACTTTGGTGTAGAAGCTTTCCACAAGCAGCTCTATATCCTTTCTGGTTTCAATTGTTTTCATACTCAAACAAAGTTAGGTTCTTAACTTGTAAGAAAACATGACATATGTCAATAAAAAAGAGGAGTAAAACTCCTCTTTATATTACTAAAAATAAACTCAATAAGCTCTGTGAATTGCTTATGATAAATGTAGTATCTTTTGTGAAAGACTTGTTGCTATTACTTAAAATAGGGGTATTTTCCCTTGGTGAAGTAAGGGGATATACGACTATTTAATGTACACTTATTTCCATGGGTTAGTTGCCCAAACGGCAGCATCCGTAATGAAGCCAACATCATTCATTGCTAACATACTAGAGGCTACATGTGCGATTTCGCTTGGTCTTAGTTTATTGTCATCAACCTTTTGTTCCATACCCATTTTAG
>NZ_JBVCPV010000261.1:0-3164 GCF_057456495.1 Lishizhenia sp.
CAAACTACCAATTTCTGCCCAGCTACAAGCTGTAGTTGTAACATTGGTATCTCCAATCGGTACATTGTTTATGTATAATTGTAAGTAAGAAACTGCAGTACTATTTACCACGTTTGTAGCCCAAAAAGAAAATAAATACCCTGTGTTTGGGTTAACACTCACCGTTTGTCTCCAAACTGTAGTGTTCGGTACGTGTGAACCGTTCGCCACTAGCATATTTCCATTTCCTGAAGTGTGATCTCCACAGGTAACAAAATTACTGTGTGTTAAACTTGGGTCTGTAGAAACGGTATATTGTCCACCATTCGAAAGCAACCCCCAAGTACCTCCCTGTCCGGGAATATAATCTGTGGTAAAGTTATTACTTGTATTGTTTGTTCCCCCTTCAAAATCTCCGTGTTGAACTAAGTTGGTATTCCCGTAATTACCCGCCATTAGGGTATAGGTTCCTGACTGACTCACCCAAAGAGAATCATTATCTACAGGCTCACTCCATTGATAGAAATCATAACCACTTGGTCCGGCTAAGATTAATGTATCATACGTACAAATTGTTGTATCCACACCTAGGTCTACTTCATCGAGTCCTAAACACTGGGCTAGAGAACTTGAGCTAAAAGAAAAAAGTAAGAGTAGAATGAAGAGTGAATGTAGTTTACTCATTGGATGTTTGAATTGTTAAATAGTTCCTTAAAAAACGTGATTTTTCACGAATTAGTTGCATAGTCAACAATCAAAAATACGCTTATTTCACTTTAACTGAAAGCTCCAAAACAAAACTTGCCACAATTGTCCCACTTTTGTCTTTGGCCAAAATCTCTACTTTTTCATTTTGTCTCTCCCCAAGCGCTTTGGCTTTTTCTACTAAAGCTTTTATTTTCTGACCTTCACTGCAGTAAAACTGTATATCAGACTCCGCTCTTTTATGAAACTGTGCTTCAAAGGATTTGAAGGCAAAGGAGATCTTTAGTCCGTATCTTTCCGCAAAGTAAAACGCCAAAATACCACCAGAAACATCAGCTCCAACACTTAAGGCTCCAAAATACATGGACCCCAGATGGTTTTTCGTTCTTCTTCTAAGACGTATACCAATGGTTACCTCTTTTTCTGAGATAGAAATAAGCTTTGGTTTACAAAAAGCCAACATCGGAATTTTAAAAACTCCCAACATCCATAATTGACGTTGCATTTTTGCTTTCGATATTTCCTTAACGGGCTGCATTGTATTCTTCTTTTAAACGATTTACAATTGCAGTAATGGGTTCTATCTTTTTAACATACTCAATACTAGGTCCGGCACACCAAACCGTTTTATAGGTTGCACTAAAAGCAGCACTTCTCAATTTTTTCATTCCCTTGTAAAAAGTAAATGCCTTGAACCACTTCTTCAATTTTTTGTTCTTGTTAAGCAGTCGCTCTAACCAATTTTGTTGGGTTCCAATTTTTTCAACGTACGGAGTTTTTATAACTGTACAGGGAGTCCCAGAAAGTTTGGTGGTCATCACTATATCCTCCGCTCCATAATCTACAATGGCTTGTTTGTATTCATCAGAAACTCCAGCTTCATCCGAGGCAATAAATACAGAGCCCATAGAAAGTCCATCAGCACCGAGTTCTAAAATTTCTTTCATCTGTTGTCCGGTTGCCACTCCCCCAGCAGAAATCACTGGAATGGAACAATTTTCTTTCAGTAAAGGGATTAACTCTTTATATGATAGATTTCCGGCATGCCCACCTGCTTCACGATTCACAGCGATTAAGGCATCTGCACCGAGAGCTTCCACCTTTTTGGCATATTTCACATCCGTGACATCACAAAAAACTTTGATTCCGTGCTGATGTGCTTTTTTAATGGTTTCCTCGGGAGACCCCAAACTTGTAATGATGTAGTCTACCCCTACTTCGCACAATACTTCTAATTGCTCCTTGTATAAAAAATTACTCTTGTTTACAATTAAATTAATACCAATTGGACCCTTCACATCTGCTTTCATTTCTACTAAAGCACTTTTCAGTTCCTCCACTGTTCTAAAATTTAAAGCAGGAATTGCACCGGTAATTCCACTTTCTGCAGCCGACTTTAACATGGCCACATTAGACACTAAAAACATAGGAGCCATGATGATAGGCATTTCTATGTTTAACATTTGAGCAAGTTTCACTTTTGAAAGATCCATAGTAGATTTTTTATGTATACATAATACAAGTCCCTAATTTAAAAAAGTATTCTTAACTTTCCTTCATTGGTTCAAATATTCTGTAAGCTAATGATTTTAATTGTAAACTGCGGATCTAACAAAGTACCCTACCTAGAAGACATAGTAAACGATCATATGGATTACACTACTGTATCCATGTATGATGTTGGAAAAACTGATTTAAGTGAATTTAAGGGTATTATTATTTCTGGTGCCCCTATCCTTATATCACAAGTCAATCCAGATCCATATTTAGAGGCATTTAGCTTTGTAAAGGAGATTGAAATACCGGTTCTAGGCGTATGCTTCGGTCATCAAATTCTAGGAATGGAATTCGGAGCGTTTCCAGCTTTAGAAAAAGAAGATAGAGACTGGCAAACCATCAGTTTCTACGAAGAAAGTCCTTTGTTAAAATCTATCCCCAAGGACACTTTAATGATGGAGGATCATACGGAAAGCATAAGCATACCTCCAGGTTTCAAACTCTTGGGAGGATCTGACCTTTGCGTAAACGAAGCCATGGAACACAGAGAAAGACCGCTTTATGGAGTACAATTCCACCCTGAAGTTTCTGGAAATATGGGAGCTCGATTAATTGAAAATTTTGTGAATATTTGTAGAGAAAGTTAAAATTATATATCATTGTCTTAAAATCACCGACAAAATGAAAACCATCCTAAGTCTTTTAAGTCTATTCACCCTACTTCTTACTTTCGCACAAAACAAAATTGATGAAAAGTACTTTGAAACCAGCGGACGACAACGCGCGAATTTCATCATCAATAAAGAAGGCTTGACGTATAGCTTTATCAATCATTCAGTGGGAACTGAATACGGACATTACAATCATAATGACTGCAAACTCTTTATAAGCTCAGGAAACACAATTTTAGATACGCTTAGTATACTCAACCTATATCCTCCAAATCCTGCAGGTGCTGGATGGGATCCTTCAGTTCTAAATGC
>NZ_JBVCPV010000262.1:0-3127 GCF_057456495.1 Lishizhenia sp.
CATTATATATGACAACCCAAAGGGATTGGCCAACAATGTATTAGCACAAGACGGTTCTATAGGGATACGTTTAACCAATCACCCGGTGGTCAATCAACTGATTCAAAGCATACGTAAACCTATTGTTTCAACAAGTGCTAATATCAGCGGTGAACCAACACCAACTTGTTTTGCAGAAATATCTGAAAAGATTAAAACAGGAGTTGATGCCATCGTAGAAGAAGAACTCGATAAAGTTTGTAAGCAAGCTTCATCCATCATAAAAATAGGAGCTGATAGCTCTGTAAAAGTAATCCGATAATGGAATTCAAAGATTTTAAACTCACCAAGCAGTTACAAAATGCCTTGGCCGAAATGGAGATCACCACTCCTACTCCAATTCAGGAGAAAACTTTACCTGTAATTTTAGCAGGAAAAGATGTTGTAGGTATCGCCCAAACTGGTACGGGTAAAACTTTGGCTTTCCTTTTACCGGTATTGCGCGATTTAAAATATAGCGAGCAAAAAACACCTCGTGTACTTATCCTTGTTCCCACACGAGAACTGGTGGTGCAGGTTTGTGAAGAAATTGAAAAGCTTACCCAATACATCTCTGTAAGAACATTAGGTGTATACGGGGGTACAAACATCAATACGCAAAAGCAATTGATACACGAAGGTTGTGATATCTTGGTGGCTACACCAGGACGTTTGTTCGATTTGGCCATGACAGGTATCTTGCGTTTCAAAACCATACAGAAGTTGATCATTGACGAATGTGATGAGATGCTTGACCTTGGATTTAGACCTCAATTGAAAAGTATCATAGAATTGTTGCCGGCGAAACGACAAAACTTATTGTTCTCTGCAACGATTGTAGACGAGGTAGAAGATTTGATCAATTCTTATTTCAGAAACCCTGAAAAAATTGAAGCATCTCCTTCTGGAACTCCTGTAGAAAACATAGATCAAAAGTTTGTTTCTGTGCCTAACTTCTATACCAAAATCAATTATCTTAAAATGTTATTGGCCGATAAGGAAACTTATGCCAAAACATTGATTTTTACAGCCAACAAACGTTTGGCTGATTTGGTTTCTGAAGAACTAGAAACAGAATTCCCAGAAGAGTTCGGAACCATACACTCAAACAAGTCACAGAACTACAGGTTGCGTATGGTACAAGAGTTTAAATCGGGAGAATTGCGCGGAATTGTAGCTACCGATTTAGTATCGCGTGGTTTGGACATTGACAAGGTAACACACGTTATCAATATGGACGTTCCTGAAGTTCCTGAAAACTACATGCACCGTGTAGGTAGAACTGGTAGAGCCGAGGCCAAAGGTAATGCCTTAACCTTAGTTACAGAAAAAGAGGAAATCTTTAAACACCACATCGAAGGATTGATGAAATTGGAGATCGCTGCTGATCCTTTACCGGAGGATGTAACGGTTTCTTCAGAACTCATCCTTGAAGAACAACCTGCAGCATTGCACCAACCACTTAAAGTAAAAGTAGTTAAACGCGAAGCGGGTCCAGCCTTCCACGAAAAGAAGGATAAAAACAAGAAAGAAAACTGGGGGAACAGTAAGAAAAACAAGAAATTGGCGAAATACAAGAAACCCAAGAAAAAACGTAGAAAATAGAAACAGAAAAGAGCACTTAAGGGTGCTCTTTTTTTGATTCAAGAATTCAATAATTCAAAAGATTAAAAGATTGAAATCTGAGGATAGTGAAATTCATGTGGACTTATGAGCGTGAATGTTTGTTCACAAGGTATTCACGTTAGAACTTTTTGTTTAAGTGAATGATTTAGCCTCCCTTTAGGAACCTCTGTATGAAAGTATGAGGAAATCTCTTGGGCTTTCGAGCGATAGCCGAAAAACCCTATATCTCCTATCCGAAAAAAATTCTTATCAATTATCACTAATCACTTGCGACTTCTAAATACATTTAAATTTAATTATATGTAGATCAAACGTTTTTTGAATTCTTGAATCTTCGCATTCTCGTTAGGTTATACAGATATACTAGCTCAAACGAAGATAAAGCGCAGCTGGTATGACAAAACCATTCACCTACAACAAAGTGAAACCAACTTTACTCCTAAAGAAATTCAAAAAAATAATTAGTTTTAAACCACAAAGACCAACAACCACCACTATTCTCCAGAATTCAGGCGGTTTTAAATAATTAAAAAAGGTTTATTTATACACTTGTTATAGCCAATAAGAAAATAGAAATGAGAAGATTAATCACAATTGCACTTTTATCCATATCAACTTTAGGATTTGGACAGGACTACAATTTCCAACCTAAATGGACTAAAGGGGACGTTAAGCAAATCACAATTACCCAGGTTGAAAAAGTATTTGAAGATGACAAACTCATCTCAGACACGATTACGTATAATCACGCCACAATTAAAGTTTTAAAGGAAAATAAGGACAGTTATAGTCTTGAAATTCTGATGGAAAACCAAGCGTTACGCTCTTCAATTGAACTATATGATAAACTTGGAGAAGAATTAAAGGACTACAAAGATTTGAAGTTGATTTATTCAGTTAATAAAGAAACTGCTGAATCCGAACTTTTGAATTGGAAAGAAGCTCAAAAATTTATGAATGAAAGCTTAGACCAAATAACAAATATACTTGAAGATAAAACGCCAGATATGGCATCATATATCGGAATGATATTTATGCCCATAAAAGAAATATTCAAAAGCAAAGAAAACATAGAA
Source organism: Lishizhenia sp. (assembly GCF_057456495.1). NCBI lineage: Bacteria > Pseudomonadati > Bacteroidota > Flavobacteriia > Flavobacteriales > Crocinitomicaceae > Lishizhenia > Lishizhenia sp. The sequence goes on from NZ_JBVCPV010000262.1 coordinate 2,721, forward strand.
GCGTACATGGAAGATAACATTAGATACATCTTAACACCTTTTAGTAAGAATTTTAAAGTTGGAGATACAATTACCACGACTGAAACAGGAGAAAATCCATTTATTCCAATGCAAGAAATATCAACGACAACTCTTCTTACCCTAGAGTCTGTTAATAAAGAAGCAAAAACATGTATGATTAGTCAAGAAGTTGAACTTGACTTAACTGAATTCATTGAAATGATGAAAGGAATGATGCAGAAAATGGCTGAATCATACGGTGCAAACGACAGCATCACAGCCGAAAAAAGTAAAGAAATGGATGAGTTTGAAATGGACATTGAAAATCTTCAAGTTATCACTTTTGACTACCAAACGACATGGGTTACTAAAGTTGTTGGCACAGAAATAGTCTCGGGAACTGACCC